>DAOOCD010000261.1:0-4857 GCA_035408225.1 Cyclobacteriaceae bacterium
CGAAATATAGATAACCCGATATTCCGCTCCGGAGGAGCACCCTGTCTATAGAAAATATGTAAATTAGATTAACGGGCCCCGGAGGGGCCGCCTGATTATGGCAAACACCTATTCACAAATCTACCTGCAATTTGTTTTTGCCGTAAAGGGCAGGCAGAGCCTAATCCCCAAACAACATAAAGAAGAGTTGCATAAATACATTACAGGGCTGGTTAAAAACAGAAACGCAAAATTGCTAGCGGTTAATTGCATGCCAGATCATACACATCTCTTCGTTGGCTTTAAACCGAACATTCTAATTTCCGATTTCATAAAAGAAATTAAAGTTGAAAGCAACGAGTTCATCAATTCAAAAAATTGGATTAAAGGGAAGTTTGCCTGGCAGGAAGGATATGGTGTATTCTCCTATGCGCACTCGGGTATGAGCACAGTTATTGAATATATAAATAATCAGGAAAAGCATCATCAAAAAAAATCCTTCAAGGAAGAGTATTTAGATTTCCTCAAGAAATTCGAAATAACATATGAGGAAAAATATTTATTCGAATTCAAAGAATAGCAAGGTGGCGCCTCGGGAGCCAAAATTGACTACTGAATTACTACAAACAGGTGGCTCCTACGGAGTGAGGCACCTTATAAATTAATCCATATTCTACTTAAAAACGAAATAGATCCCGGCCAGGGATAGTAGTGCCTGCCTTTGCCGACGCGGCTTCGCGCAGGCAGACCCCGCATGCGCTGATACGTTTGTGGACGCGGAGTAGCAGCGAATCTGCCTACCGGTAGGCAGCCCGGTTGAGTGGTGGTGTCATCGATGACCAGGCATCTTACCGCTTTTTGTTATCGCTTTGAGAGAATCAGACGCCTCTTAAACCACCACGAAAGGCCGCCAGAATAACCAATACATCAATATTATTTTTACCTTTGCAAAACCCTCTGTCCCAGCGTGATCCGCAAATTTTTTCCGCTAGACAAAAATTACCTGCTCGAAGAAGCCCAGCTATCTCTTCAGGATACCCTGCTCAGTCAACTAATTGAGAAAGTAAAAATCCATTATCAACAAATTCATAACCCATTAGGCCTTGATGATTTATTCAGTCAGCGGTTAAAAAACTATCAATCGAAAAACCGAAAACCGCTGTACAACTTTTATCAGAACCTGGCGGGTGTGTATCGATACAAATTTGGTGAGACTCAACTCGGGTTTGTATGGGATGGTCGCGATCATACCGAGAAATACAAAGAAGAATGGACGCAGGCCTTCTGCCAATGGACCGATAACTTTTGTCGGCACGAATTATTTATTCAGGCCGTACTTGACTTAACCGTATTTCTGCCTGACAACCGCCATGCAGACCTTGCCGAGAACCGGATGAATCATTTTGCGCTTAAACACTTTGACGTGAAGATTCACAAAAGCCGTGGCATTGTAGAAATGAAGGTGGCCTGATCTGCCGCAAGGCATTTTTTTTAAGGGTTTGATACCTCGCCTGAAATCACTAATTTATCCGACTATTTAGCTAAACCCATTCGTATGACACCCCGTCAATTGTTTGTCGTTATCTCGGTGATTGTTACTGCCCTTTTGCTGATCTGGAGTTATTTCTGGATTGATGTACTGCTGCTCTTTATCCTTGTTGCCCCCTTAGTTTTTATGGGTATTCAGGACATGGTTCAAACAAAACAATCCATCCGAAGAAACTTTCCGGTGTTGGGTAGACTGCGCTATGTCTTTGAAGACCTGCGCCCAAAAATTCAACAATACTTTGTTGAGAACGATACCGATGGGGCGCCTATCAATCGCAATGAGCGCTCGGTAATTTATCAGCGTGCTAAAAAGCAGGTAGATACTATTCCGTTTGGAACTCAACTGGATGTATATGCCGAAGGCTATGAGTGGATGACGCACTCCATTGTGCCGCTTGATTTTCATAAAATGGAACATCACCCCCGCGTGCGCTTTGGCGGAAAGGATTGCAAGCAACCGTATGACATGAGTGTGCTAAATATTAGCGCCATGAGTTTTGGGTCGCTTAGTCAGAATGCTGTGCTTGCCTTAAACGGGGGCGCAAAAATCGGAGGCTTTGCACACAACACAGGCGAAGGGGGTCTGAGCCCATATCACCTGCAGCCGGGTGGCGACATAATCTGGCAAATTGGTACAGGTTACTTTGGCGCCCGCACGGCCGATGGAAAATTTTCGGACGAAGCCTTTCAGAATAATGCTACGAAGCCCAACGTGAAGATGATCGAGATTAAACTCTCGCAAGGTGCCAAGCCTGGCCATGGTGGAATTTTACCGGCTAAAAAAAACACGCCCGAGATTGCAGCCATCCGTTTGGTAGAGCCAGGCACCACAGTCTTCTCACCGCCATTTCATAGTGCGTTTGGCACCCCGGTAGAATTGATTTTGTTTATAAAACGCTTGCGCGAATTATCGGGCGGCAAGCCGGTAGGGTTCAAACTTTGCATCGGTCGCAAGAGCGAATTTCTTTCTATCTGCAAAGCGATGGTGCAACTCAATACGTATCCTGATTTTATTACCATAGATGGAGGTGAAGGCGGAACAGGTGCTGCGCCCCCTGAGTTCAGCAATTATGTAGGCATGCCAATGTTGGATGCGCTCGCTTTCGCGGACAACGCGCTGCGTGGCTTTGGCATTCGCAACGAAATGAAATTGATTGCCTCAGGAAAAATTCTCACAGGCTTCCACCTGGTACGTGCCATGGCGCTTGGTGCCGATACGTGCAACACGGCCCGCGCTATGATGATGGCCCTTGGTTGTATACAAGCCTTAGAGTGCAATAAGAATACCTGCCCCACCGGGGTGGCAACGCAAGATCCTTATTTTATGAAGGGGCTGGTGGTTGAAGATAAAAAAGTGCGCGTGGCTAATTATCATAAAAACACAGTTGAAAGTTTTGTTGAACTATTAGGGGCTTCGGGCATTGATCATCCGGATAAGATTAATCGCACGCATGTGTACCGCAGAGTATTTATGAACCTGGTAAAAACCTACGAGGAGATTTACCCGACCATCCCAGATGGTTGCCTATTGGATGGTGGCGATGTGCCGTTTGATTATGAAGATTATCTGAAGCGGTCATCGGCCGAGAAGTTTGAAGTGACTGCCTGATTTCCAGTATTGTCCGATTATTATATCCGTTTGCAAACGATTATAAACGTATATAATCGTTTAGTACACGATTAGGGGTATTTACTTGGCTATTGTTGCGTATTCTATTCAAATAAAATGAATGCGATTGAACTCCTCCCCCTTTGGCACCGTGGCATGTATTGTATTGCCATCCGCAACCTGAATTCGAAGGCCAGTACTTTAGTACGTAATTTTCCGAATCGATTGTATAGTAAGTCCAATGGGTGTTGGTATGTTCGGTACTCCCCTGCCACTCTTGATTTACTTCAACAAACTCTTGCTAAGGTGAGTGAGATAAAAATGCCTGTTCCATTTAATGAACAGCGTAACCCATGTTATTTGCAAGTAAGGGCCAGGCCACCGTTACCAGAAGGATACCGCGAATGCCTTGTGCGCATGCGTTACAGCGAAAGTACGCGCATCACCTATGAAACGCAGATGCAGCAATTTATTGAATATATTCAACCTCAATCGATTCACGAATTAACCAAAGCAAAGGTCGATGAATACATGCTTTACCTAGTGGAAAAAAGAGGAGTCTCTGTTTCTACACAAAACACAGCTATCAACGCCATTAAATTTTATCTGGAGCAAGTTCATAAAGGGGAGCGCACTTTCTATTATGTTGACAGGCCAGCCAAAGACCGGCTGCTGCCCTCAGTGCTTTCAGAAGAAGAGATTCAAAAATTGCTTTGGGCAGCCCAAAACATCAAACATAGGTGCATTATGTTTTTACTTTACTCAGCAGGGTTACGCATTAGTGAGCTTCTGAATTTAAAATGGAAAGATCTTGACGAACATCGGATGATCATTTATATACGAGGTGGTAAAGGGCGTAAGGATCGCATAACGCTTCTATCGAAACTCGCACTAGACTATTTGAAACATTACCTGAGTTTGTATGAACCAAAGGAATGGTTATTTGAAGGACTTGGAGGAGGTCAGTATTCATCAAGAAGTGTAAATCGCTTTATACATAGGTATTGTCACCTTGCGGGAATTTACAGGCAGGTGAGTGCTCATACATTAAGGCACAGTTTTGCCACGCATTTACTAGAAAGAGGTACCGACTTACGCTATATCCAAACACTACTAGGTCATGAAAGTAGTCGCACGACCGAACGTTACACCCATGTAACAAAACGTGGTTTTGATAAGTTAATCAGCCCTTTGGACTATTTGAATCAAGGGCTTATCTTAGATGAGAATAAGGGTATATAGGACACTCCGCGCCCTATATACAAACGTTACCAACAATTTGCCGACAAGTCTTCCGCGGACAATGACGACCAAGACGTTTAAGATTTTTCATCGCAAACCGTTCGCCCAAGCAGACAAAGTAAGTATCGCGCGACAGCGCGAATTTTTTTTGTAAGTGAGAAAGGAAATTTATAAAAATTGAAGTCAAGAATTTTTTCTTACGCAGACAAATTTTCAACCTTGGATAGATTTCACCACGCAGACAGCAACCTAAACTTTGACTCGACTTCGCTCAACGTTTCTTTTATTATTTGGACAGTTTGCTTCGTGGACAATATTCGGGGTCGACACGAAAACGGTCGACATTCAAGTGTCGGACGAAGCAAACTGTTGGTAACAAAATGCATATTGCATGGCGGGGTGTGACGCTAACTTTGTCGTTTTTGTTTCTTAATTTCGTTTCGGCTGGTGGGACAATGAAATCTTTCAAAACCCGCCAC
>DAOOCD010000262.1:0-4834 GCA_035408225.1 Cyclobacteriaceae bacterium
ATTGAATTTGAGCCTTAATTTCCGTTCCAATCCTAACTGAAGCTTCGGAAACACGTTGAATCACTGCAATCATTTCTCACTTGGTTAATACCTTTGCAACGAGTCGGACTCATGAATAAATATACCCGCTTGATTTTCCCTTGCATTAGCCAACATGGCCCGGGCTACTTTGATTGATTCTATTCCTTTATACTTTTGTGGTATAAGAAACCCAAAAATTTTATAGAATACTTTTGCAGCATCTTCGCCTGCGCGCTGTTCCTTTCTTGGGCCTACCAGCAGAGATGGCTTGAAAATATGAAAAGTACGAAAGCCAACTGTTGCAATAGCTGCCTCTACCTCTCCTTTTACACGATTATAAAAAATACTCGAATTCTTATCTGAACCTAAGGCAGAAACCAACAAGAATTGTTGTGCCCCGTTGGCATAAAGATTTCTGGCTAATTCGAATGGATAGTCAAAATCTACCTTTCGAAAAGCCTCTTTGGTTTTAGCCTGCCTGATGGTGGTACCTAAACAACAAAATACATCATCAGCTTTTAAATCAGCAAGGGATTTAAGCTGATCTGCTTGCAATACTACATTTTGCAGCTTAGGGTGAGTAACCTCAAGAGGTTTTCGGCTCAAGGCAATTACTTTGTCGTATAGAGCTTCCTCCAGTAAGAGTTGCAACAGTTGGCTTCCGATTAACCCTGTAGAGCCGGCCAATAAAGCAGTACGTGACATTTAAAAAGTCTGTTGGATTTCTTTCTTTAGTTCGGTGAGGGCAAGCAAAATCAAATCAACCTTTTTCTCCATCACCATTTCAAAAATCTTTTTAGACAAATCAATACTGGTAGCCTCAGCCGACATCGTTGAAGCTGCTTCATTGATCAGAATAAAAAGGTCTTCTTTCGCATTACGAATCTGATTCCAAACATCTTCACCCATATACACTTGTTGCGAAACGTTATGATTGTATTCATTCCGAATCTCATCCAGCAGAACTTTATGAAAATCGCGGGCTGAGAAACCAGGATTATTAAGTCTTATCAACAGGTTTTGAGGTGCAATTCGCTCCAGAAACAACGTCATACGTTCATATGCCTGCAGCCGGGCTGGTAGAATTATTTCGATGCTGCGGGTGCGTACCTCCAGTTTCTTAAGTTCAATCTCTTTGATGATAAAAGACCTTACTGTAAGATAAACCGCATATAAGACCAGCGAAGCCGGAATTATGATTTTACCAAATTCAATCAATGCTTCCATAGGAATTAAATCAAGACCAAAGGTGTTTAAAATTTAGATATTTTTGGCAGTCTTAACGCTATTATAACCATCGATGTTTGAAAATATTAAACCTGTTGGATTAACCGCCCGTGCAGCTAAAGAAGTGCGCAAGATCATGCAAACCAAAAGTATTCCGGCTGGATACGGATTGCGGGTTGGTGTGCGAGGGGGTGGCGGTTGTGGTGGCGTTACCTTGATTATCGGGTTTGACAAACAAAAGCCCTCCGATCTGACTTATTCACTTGAGGGAATTACATTATACGTTGATAAAAAACACACGATGTATCTGTTTGGTAAGGAGGTTGACTTCTACGAAGGTGCTGATGCCCGCGGATTTATGTTTGCCGATCAGCAGAAAATGTTCGAACAGAATTGATTCAACCAGTGGTTACCTGGTCTGATTCACGGTAACGGTTGCCTTCTTGCAGACACCACCAATGGGTGGATTAAATTTTGAAATTCTGACTTCAACATTTTTCGCCTCCCGAAAAGAATTCAAAGCCTTCTTAGCAATGGCATGTCCTACCGTTTCCAAAAGTTTAGAGGGTCGGGCCATCTCCTCTTTTACAATCGCGTAAAGATCTTCGTAGTTGATGGTGCCACTTAAGTCATCCTGAAAGGCGGATTCTGAAAATTCTGTTTCTACGATCACATCAACTTCAAACTTATTTCCAGAAGAGCGCTCATGGGGATACACGCCATGGTAAGCATGAAACTCAAGTCCTTCCAGCGCAACTTTACCGGTCATTGAATGTCGTCAAAGAAAGAGCGCTGCATGCGTGGCTCTTCGGTCATCATAGGCTTTACTGGTTCTGGCGCAACTGGTGGCAATGCCTTTTTGATTTCGTTTTCCATCACTGCATTTGGGAAAAGTGCTTTCCGGCTCTCCCGCTTAGCATATGCCAGGTGCTGATCCGGATCAAAATCACGGGCCGCTGTTTTAGCTCGCTCTACCCGATCAATGGTTTCACCCGCCATTCTTTTCAGGTCTGATAATAAATTATCACGGTGAATTTCTAAGGTTTTATAATGCTGGCCAAGTGTCTTGAGTCTTTCTTCCATTTCCTCCAGCATCTGCCTGGAAATCATCTCAGCTTCTTCAATCGTATTTTTAGCGATGGTTTTTGCTTCATTAAGCATCGCATCGGCCTTCATTTGATTCTCTCTTAAAATCAACTCTGCAGTTTTGTTGGCCTGGCCAATCACATTAGCTCCAGTATCTTCAGCGGTCTTTAATGTTTTGAATAGTGAACTTTCTACTTCGCGCAACTTCGAAACTTCGCGTTCAGTCGCTTCCAGTTTAATCCGGATTTCTTTTGACTCGTCAAGTGACCGTTCCCATTCCTGGGAAAGAGTTTGCAAAAATGCATTTACCTCATCTTTGTCGTAACCGCGAAGCACTTTTTCGAATGCCTTCTGACGGATTTCCAGGGGTGTGATTTTCATAAATGGCGTGGTTAAATTGAAGTTTAAAAAATAAAAGCCTAAAAAATGACAGTTAACACCTCTCAGTTTTAACTGTATAACGTTAATCCACAGCCAAATGTATGAATTTATGTCAACTTTTCCACCCCCATCACTCTGCCCCTATCCCTGGGGAGAGGGTAGTGAATTTTCAAACTTAATGTCCCATACGGAAATGGTCCGATCGTCACTGGCGCTTATAAGTTGATCGTTAAAAGAAGTCCAAAGCAACTTATTAACAGAAGTACCATGACCCGCATGGCGGCCCTTGTCAATTACTTTCAGTAGTTTCAGTTCATCTGCCTTCCAGATCTTTATTGACTTATCCATGCTGGCGGTGGCAAAATATTCCCCGGAAGGGCTAAAGACCAGATTATTAATTGCAAAAAGATGGGCGGCTACTTCGGCCGTTTGTTTGTACCCCGATTTAACATCCCATGCCTTCAAACGGGCATCGCGTGAGCCACTTATTAAAAACTGAAAGTCGGGCGTATAGCTAAGTGCAAATACAGAGTTTTGGTGAGCCTGGAATTCACATTTTAGTTTGTAATCGCGTAGCGAAAAAACCCGGATGAAGTAATCGCTGAACCCTACGGCTACTTCACCCGCGATTGGATTTATGGCAAGTACCCGTGCGTTTTGACCGGAAACTGACAACTTCTTTTTGATTGCCATTTGATCAAGGTCTATAATAGCAAGCATCCCTTCGCCCGTTGCAATCATTAAATCGCGTTCAAAAGACTTAATATCAAAAATGGCTGCCTTCGTTACTTGCAGCGAGGACATTTCCCTTTTATCCTTCCAATTCAATACATGAATGCCCTCATAGTTATGGCCCGCTATCAGAAGATCTGAATCAGGCAATAGATACATTGCGTAAACCGAGTTAGGTAATTTGGCAATCAGTTCTCCTTCTTCTGGGTTATGGAGATCCCATCGAACTACCATGCCATCACCACCACCTGAAAAGAATTGACTGACCGAATCAGACGATGCAAGTGTATACACACAATCGCGATGACCAGTAAGTGAATGAACTTTCGTTACGTGTATTGCAGGCATGGAAAATCGTGAACTAACCTGGACTTACCAGTTGATTCGGTTAATCCAATTATTTTAACAAAATTGTACTATTAAGGTAAAGAAACCAATGCCCTTATTGAAAATACAAAAGAACGGTGAGCAAAGCGGATGGGCACTCTGGTTTATTACTGAAACCGAACAAGAGCTTTCAGCAATCAGCGGTGAAGAGGTTGATTCTTCTATTGTGAGTTATACAAAACGACTTGAATGGCTGGCAGGTCGTGCCATAATCAAATCGCTGGTCGAGCAATGCGGGATGGATTTCTATGGGCTGGAGAAGGATGAGTTTGGCAAGCCATTTCTGAAAAAACATGTTCATCCCATTTCATTGTCTCATTCATTTCCTTACGTAGCAGCCCAGATTGATGCAGTTGTGGAAGTGGGCATCGACCTCGAACAACCAAAATCAAAATTACTTACCATTGCGCACCGCGTATTGTCAGCGCAGGAATTGGAAGATGCCGGCACCGATATTACAAAGCATTGTGTGTATTGGTGCGCCAAAGAGGCGCTTTACAAAGCTTACGGAAAGCGTGGCTTGCATTTTGCACATCAGTTGAATGTGAAGCCGTTTACACTCATGCGAGGTGGCGAGTTGCAGGGAACGATTTCAGTAAATGGTTACAGTCGTGAGTTATCCTTGATGTATAGCATTCAACCAGATTATGTGTTAGTACACACCAAAATATAAAAGTCAAGAAGGATTTGATCCAGCTTGAAATAAAAACGAAAAATTATGAAAAAACTACTACTGCTCATCCTGATTGCAAGTGCAATAACATCCTACGCACAGGAGATAAAGGACTTTTCACTCACGAATGTAAAGGATGGCAAATCAGTTTCGCTATCCAATTTCAGCTCTTCTTCTGGCATTGTGGTTGTATTTACTAGTCATGAATGCCCTTACGATAACTACTACAAAGATCGTTTGAAAGATTTGGTAAATGCTTATTCTGGCAAAATTCAATTTCTTTTTATTAATTCAAATCAGGAAACTCAGGAAAGCGCAGAACAAATG
>DAOOCD010000263.1:0-4818 GCA_035408225.1 Cyclobacteriaceae bacterium
GTCTATTTCTTCGAACACTTCTTCGTGCAGTTGATGAAAAGCATCATCTACTGCGCGTGCATCTTGCTTCTTGAGTGATTGAAGAAACTTCTTATTTTCGACAGACTTGTTTTTTGCCTTTTCGCGGAAGCGACCTAAATCCATGATCAAAGGTAAAGCATTTTAAATACCGAATAATAAACTGATATATTGACTATAGCCAGGAAATTTATAATACTCATACCATCTATTCCATTTTTCTCATTATTACAATTCATAATAAAGCCCGAAGGGCTTAAATTTGAATAACTCCGGATGTAATCCAGAGAAAATATGAATAAGGTCAACACAACCCCACAGGGGTTGAATAAAAGCATACCCATCAGTACATACACCCAAATTCTTTACCAGATAGTATTCAGCACTAAAAACCGGGCGCACACACTAAAATCCGAAAACAGGCAAGAACTATTCAAATACATATCTGGAATATTAAAAAATAAGAAGTGTCATTTGTATCAAATAGGTGGTGTAACTGATCATATTCACATCGTAACTCATTTACATCCATCCATTGCATTGGCATTTTTAGTGAAGGACATTAAACTTGCAACCAGTCAGCACATCAAAACACATGCATTATTTCCTGAATTTGAAGGTTGGCAAGATGGATATGGTGCATTTACTTATTAATATCGTGAAAAAGATAGGCTAATTGACTATGTTAAAAATCAAGAGGTTCATCATAAAAAGAAAACCTACAAGGAAGAACTAATTGAGGTACTCAACGAGCATGGGGTAGAATTTGATGAAAAATACCTTCTGTAGATTCAACCGCTTCGCGGTTGAATAATTTATGAATTATTTAGCCTCGCATTTCATGCAAGTCTATTAATATTAAATCCTTTCAGGATTTACATGCAAAAAAATTTCAAAATATTGAAATACAAACTTAATGATTTCAACTATGTAACCAAGAAACGTATCTTCGCGATCATGGATCGCAATATTCTATCGCACATCACCCGGCATGTGACCCTTTCCAAGGAAGAACAGGATTTCTTCATATCCATTCTGTTACCTCAAAAACTAAAACAAGGCGAGTTTGCCCAAAAAGCCGGAGAGATCACCTATAATTTCATTCACGTTAATGCTGGTTGCCTGATGACCTACTTTACCGACAAAGAAGGCAATGACCAAGTAATTCAATTTGCTACTTCCGGCTGGTGGACAGGTGATTTACACAGTCTAACAACCCAACAGCCTTCTATTTACACAACCCGGGCCCTGGCGGATAGTGAAATATTGCTCTTGCCAAAAGTACGCATGGAAGAATTGCTGGAGCGATTTCCTGTATTTGAACGGTACTTTCGGATTATGTTTCAGAATTCGCTGGTTACGCATCAAAACCGGCTCATTGAAGCTTTTGCTAACACAGCTGAAGAGCGCTATTCTAATTTTCAGAAAAAATACCCTCAATTCGAACAGTTTGTTCCCCTTAAATACATTGCCTCTTACCTCGGTATCACACCGGAATTTCTGAGTAAGATCAGAAGAAAACGAACTGTTTAATTGACAATGCATAATGGCAATTGGCAATGGGCCATTTTATACCCCTACTAATTGTAAATTATTCATTGTCCATTATCAATTAGGAAAATATTAATCTAGTTCAAGATCAATCACCCTCTTTCTTAATCTGGTTCAAGGGAGCCAGGCAAGACCTCGCCTTACCTTTGCATGGCAATCGGAAATAATGCGGAAGCAAAGTTTCAATCTAAAAAATAAGATAACAATAAACATTTAAAAACTATGTCAACAGCAACTGTAGTAGCAACCAAGTGGGGAATAGATACAACCCACACCGAAGTACAATTTAAAGTGAAGCACCTGGTGATCTCCACCGTAACGGGTTTCTTTAAGAAATTCAGCGGCAGCGTAGAAAGCGAAACTGAAGATTTTGATGGTGCCTCTGTAAATTTTAGCCTTGATGTAAACAGCATCGATACCAATCAGGCAGATCGCGATGCGCACCTGAAGTCACCCGACTTTTTTGCCGCTGAGCAATATCCTTCTGTAGACTTCACAGGAAAATTGAAGAAAGTTTCTGGCGATACTTACAAACTGGATGGCGAGCTTACCATGCGTGGCACGACCAAAGCCGTAGTATTGGATGTAGAGTTCGGAGGCATTATGGTTGATCCATGGGGAAATACCAAGGCCGGTTTTGAAATCAACGGAAAATTAAATCGCAAGGATTTTGGTTTGAACTGGAACGCATTGACTGAGGTTGGTGGTATGGTAGTAAGCGAAGAAGTAAAACTTCACATCAACGCAGAATTGGCAAAAGGATAAAAGTAGATTGGGGTTAGGGTAAAAGTCCGGATGACCTCCGGACTTTTTTTTATGATGAGTCAGTCTTCGAGAGCCTCAGACTGATAGAGCGGTTAGACCGCTTCCTTAGCTGTTATCTTCAGGTTCTTGAAAGGTTAAAGTATCCTCACTCAAAAAGTTATTGTCACCTTGAGGTTCTCGAAGAGTGACACTCACTTTAGAGTCTCTCGTAAACCTTCCTTATAAAACGTAGCCTTTTCATTCAAAAACTTTGAGGCTTTGCTACTATCGAAGATGTAGTCGTTTTCAAACTGATACATCATCTCCACAAATTCGCGAAGCACAGGTATAAACAAACCCAACAGGCGAACTCCTGTTTTTGACATTCCCTGCACACCCTTATTGGGCATGTTCATGATTTCATAGGCGATACGAATCAATTCTTCTCCAGTCAATTTTTCAGCACTTGTCAACGCATGCCAGGTTTGATTGTAAGCTTCCTCAGCATTTCCCAGCAAAGCAACCGTCTTTCCTGCGTCCGGGGTGTACGTAAATGTGTGAATCTTTTTCTTATCCCCAATCCACTGAGCTCCTTTGCCCGCCTTCAACCGCTCGGTTACCGTAGAGTGAATTAAACTTAAAGTTGCGCCAGGACCATAGAAGTCTGCAGCCCTTATAATCATGCCTTTCAAATTCCCGGCTTTGATTTCATCCAACAACTGGGTAGCTATCTTCGCCCGAACTTCTCCCTTCTTACTATTGGGATTGAACGGAGTTTCCTCCGTCATGATACCATTTACCTGACCATATGCGTAGACGTTATCAAAGAACACAAGTTTACTGTTATGTTTCTTGCAGGCATCAATTGCATGCTTCATTACCACGGGCCATTGTTGCTGCCACACTTTTGCATCATACTTTAAACCAGCCAACAGGTACACCACATCACTACCCGCCACAGCCTTTTCAACTTCCGGATAGTTTAAGAGATCTGCCTTCATTAATTCATCCGAAGGATTTACTTTTTGAGGATTGCGACTTACCTGTCGCACCTGAGAGGTAAACCGGGGAAGATGGCTGGAGAGTTCCTTCCCAATAATACCACCGGCTCCAAGTATAGTTTGCATAGAGTTTATTTGTTAGTCGTTATCACGTAAGATAATATTTTACTTATAGCAGATATTTTTATATGGGCAAAGTCTGCAGTTTTCGAGTAGGGTTGTTTGGTTAAAGTCCTCTTCCGGATTAAATATTTCACCAAGTAAGTTTGTTAAATGCTCTTTGAATTCAACCATCAATGGATTTACATCCTGGATTCTTACTTTATTCATGGTAAGACCAAAATCAAAAGAATCACCAAAAAGATTGTTTCTATTGAATAACCCGGGCACAAGTTTATCTTGTTCAGCCAGCGGGCGATTGGACTTATATAAAAACGCATACAAAAGAGTTTGAAAGGCTGCCTTATTTCGCTTTCCAGTTCTATCAAAAAGAGATTCCAGGCTTGAAAATTCAAGAGAATCCCCGCCAGTTTTATAATCTACAATACGAACGATATTTTCTTTTCTGTCGACCCGATCTATTTTACCACCAATAACTGCAAACCCAGGCGTATGATTGATTTTCATGGTGTGCAATAATCCTTCCTGCTCAATACCTTCCATCGAAAACGGAGCTTGCTTTTTGTCTTGTTCCAGAATTTTTTTTGCAAAATTCTCAACCATTTTCCGTACCACAACACTCTGGCCTTCATAGGCTACTTTCTTACCGGGTTCCAGGTTATAGGTATCAATAAATGCTTCGTCAATCAATTTTTCCAGTAACGGTTCTGTATTAACAAAATCACCAGCCTCCACAAGATTGTTTCTCTTTTTTGCTACCAGATTTTTATAAAACCGCTCCATCACTTTGTGTAAAAAATTACCCAACACCCGCGCATCCATATCATCTTCCACTTCATTGGGCTCGCGAATTCGAGCTACATACCTGAAATAAAATTTCAATCTGCATTCCAGATATGTATTAATCGCAGAGGGTGATATGCCTTGAAAACGGGGCGTGCCTGTATTTAACTTCGCCAGTGCTTCCAGTACGGGCTCGCTTTTCTTAATAACAATTGGATTAACCGGGGTGGGCTTTACCGGATTATGTAACACTTGCGGATCCATTTCAAGGCCACTTTCAAACATTAGTTGCTGCAAGTAACGGCTCTTCTCCCCCTGCCCCAGTTGATCCGTTTCTGTATTATAAAACAAGAAAACATTTTCAGCGCGTTGCAACACGCGATAAAACAAATATGCATAAATGGAATCCTGGTGTTCGGTAGTTGGAAGGCCATACGCTTTACGGATGTTAAACGGAATGTATGACCCCTTGCCGCCAAAAGAAGGTAGGGCTCCTTCATTTAGCGAAAGAATAAAAACATTTTTAAAATCAAGGTTTCTTGTTTCCAGTACACCCATCACTTGCAAACCCTTAAGCGGTTCGCCACTAAAAGGGATCTTC
>DAOOCD010000264.1:0-4813 GCA_035408225.1 Cyclobacteriaceae bacterium
TATTCCGGGCTCCAATAGCCGGTAACGTCAGTATATAATCCGGATTTATGGTAATAGGCAATGCCTGGCGCCAAACCAAATTGGTTGAAACCCAGCGTACGGCTTGCCGATACCACATTGCTATTGTAACCAAGTCTCGCAACTAATTGCGAACGAAAAGCAGGTACGGGTAAATTGATTAGACTGTCAATGAGTGAAAAAATCTGTAAGGAGTCCTTCTCCAGCAAGGAATCGAGTTCTGCAATGTACGGATCGGAATAGAGTAAAGCCGAATCAGTTTGCTGACCTCTTGCAGAAGTCAAACAAACTGATGAAAGAAAGATGCCAATCAGAATAATTTTAGAAGGCACGGCCAGGTATTAATTCCGCTGCTGCTTTAGTCTTTGATTTCGTTCGCGAATGGTTTCATTTCGTTGTTGCATCATTCTCCGTTGTTGTACTTGCTCAAGTATAATACGTTGGAAATCGCCTTCTGCTTTGCGCAGGTTAAGAATTTGTTGGGCACTGATTACCCTAAGCAGTCGTTCGGAATATGTTTTCTCCAGATCTAACTCACGTTGCTTTAAGGTGAGCCCAAGTTTTACCAGTTCTTCCTGCTTGGCAGGATCAGGGTTATCAGTCTTGATTTGCTTCCGGGCTTCAATCATTTCCTGACGGATTCCTCTTCGCTGATCGGAGAACTCGCGATACACCGGCCAGAATTTCTCTGCCTGATCGGGTGTAAGCCCAAGTTTATCAGAGATGTAGGCAATGCGCAGATTTTTGATTTTCTCCTGCACTTGCGGGTCCTGGGGGATTGGATCAGTGTCGATAGGATCTTGCCCCATAGCCATCAACCCACTCATAAAATACAATCCAAGTATGATTATTTTTTTCATAGTCATAATACGTTAAAAATCTCCTGGTTCAACACTAAATTCCTCTAACAAAATATCCAGTTCGTCACCTGATACTTCGATGGTCGAAAAAACCTTTTCTTCCAGCTCGTCCAGATCAGTTTCACTCCATGTAACAGTTTCTGCTAAGTCATCCATTGTTAAGTCTCCATCGTCCAGGTAGGCGATAAGTTGTTCGGTTTGAATGCTGGCCAGTTGCTGTTCGATAGAATCTCCTGTTTGGGAGGTAAACCAAATGATACCTACAGCAATGAAAGCAAGAATAGGCAAGGCGAACTTCCAGGTAGGTGCAAACCACGGGGTTGGATCGGGTTTGGCGACTCTGGATTGGATAATGCCCGGAAGCTTTTCAAAATACCCTTCGGGCACTTCAAATATGTTCTTTTTCGGTATGTCTTCCAGTTTTTTCATTTGGCTCTAAGACTATTCAAATTCATAAAAGTTTAATCACTCGGTCAGATAATCTTCAATTTTTTTAACAGCATGATGAAAGCTGGCTTTCAATGCGCCCACACTGGTGTTGGTAATCTCCGACATATCCTCGTAAGAGAGGTCATCAAAATACTTCATGTTAAATACAAGTCTTTGTTTATCAGGTAGTTTAAGTAAGGCTTTTTGAAGTTTTTTTTGAATATCTTCACCGCTAATTTCAGGCGAAGTATCCAACTTGGTTGAAAATTCCTTCCCCACGTCCTCAAGCGGTAAAAAGAATCGTCTTCGCTTCTTATTCAGAAAGGTCAGGCATTCATTAGTAGCGATCCGGTAAATCCAGGTAAAAAGTTGGGAGTCTTCACGGAAAGTCCCAATAGCTTTATGGACTTTTATAAAAACTTCCTGGGTCAAGTCATCGGCATCATCATGGTCAATCACCATCTTGCGCACATGCCAATAAACGCGTTGCTGGTAGGCCCGTACCAACAGGTTAAACCCATAACCACTGGTTTCCGGATTCTTGATTTTCTCGAGAAGGTATTTGTCTTCCAAGCGGGCCGCTTTATTTGGGTTAGACTTTAAAGATACGAGAAGGTTTAATGTCCTTAATTAAGTTTTTCAAGAAGGTCCACCAAACGTTCAAACGTTTCTTTGGAGTGGGTTGGAAAATTGGCGAAACGTAATTGACTTTTCTTTTGATCACCATAGCCATCACCGGGATAAAATTGGTGACTGTGTAAATGTCTGGATATACGTTCAGTGTTTTCTCCAGTATTTGCCACCAGAACAGTCTGCGACCGGAATTGTGGTTCCTGAACAAAAGCCTTGGCAAGTTTATGAGTGCTTAACGCCTGGTAAAGTATAGCTGCTTTGTATTCTGTTTCCTTACGGATACTATGAATGCCTCTGCGCAGAAAGTCCTGAACTACTTTTCCGAGTAAGTAAATGCCTAACACGTTGGGTGTTTCCGGGGTTTGATTTTTCTTCGCGTTGGCGAGTAAGGTAGGAAGGTTATGATACGTGCCAATAGAAACACCTTTTGATAAAAGTAATTCAGCTTTGGCAATGCATCGATTGTTTACTACCCAGACACCCAAGCCTGCCGGCAAGCCGAATCCTTTTTGCACGGAAAAGAAAACTGAGTCAATTTTTGTGTAATCAAACTGCGGATAGGGGAGTGAAGAGACAGAATCAACCACAATTAATGAGTCAGGAAATTTTTCGCGAAACTGATTTATAAAATTTATAGGCAGTGAAACACCGGTACTCGTTTCGTTATGAGTTAGGGCGATCAACTCCACATCGTTGTCAGTTCCAAAATCAGAATCGAAACCCTGACCAGCGGCCACTTCAATTTTAACAGGATGCTTCCCTAGTTGAGACGAAATTTCAAAGTATCGTTTAGAGAACGCACCATTTACAAAATGCAGTGATTTATGAGTAACCAGATTCTGAATTGATCGCTCCCATATTTCAGTAGCAGACCCTGTAAAGAAAACATGAAAGTCATTGGGGATACCCAGTAATTCCTTAAGTCCAGTTGTTGCCTCTTTGGATATGTTTTCGAATTCTTTGCTTCGATGCGAGAGTGAAGGTACCCCATCACGAAATGCTTGCCGCATGTGAGTTTCAACTGTAAAGTAAAGTTGTGAGGGGCCCGGAGTGAAATTGATATTCATTGCGATGTACGAAGAAATGCAAAATAACCGGAAAGAGATGGATGCTCAAAATAATTAATCGCCTGCTACGAAAAAATAAGAGAATAGTCAACGTTTACATTCAATTATCTCTTTCCCTACTTTACATCATAAAATCCACTTGGATTTGGGACACGTTTGCTGAACCTAACATTTAAACAATACCGAGTAAAGTTCTCGGACAAAATCAGGCCTCAATCCGCCAGCTGGCGGACCCTCGCCCACAAAGCAGGTTAACAGTGGAAGGTTGCGACCAACGAACAGCTCAAAACTTGTCTTTCTTGAGGTTCAGAAACACCTCTCCAAATCCAGTGGGTTTTTGTTTTTTTAATAAGTGTGGATTTTGAAAAGACTTAGACCCACCTGCATCAGGTAAACGAATAACCGCTTAATAAAGCACGCGGAACTTGATGGTGTGCTCAATCGCGCGAAGTTCTTTAATCACTTCTTTGTTATACTCCTTGTTAATGTCAGTGATCACATAGCCGATACTCTCATTCGTTTTGAGATATTGCCCCACGATGTTGATGCCGTTGGTAGCCAATATCTGGTTGATCTTAGCGAGAATACCTGGTACGTTGCTGTGAATGTGAATTAAACGGTGTGCATTTTCTAAAATCGGAAGTGACAAGTTCGGGAAGTTAACGCTATTGCTTGTTCCACCTGTGTTGATATAGTCGAGAAATTTTCCAGATACAAACTGAGCAATGTTTTCCTGTGCCTCCAGCGTGCTGCCGCCAATGTGTGGAGTTAAGATTGTATTCGGTAAGCCACGAAGTTCAGAAACAAATTCTTCGTCATTACTTTTTGGTTCGTGTGGAAATACATCCACCGCGCATCCAGCCACTTTTCCACTTTGGATATTTTGTTTAAGAGCAGCAATATCAACCACATGTCCGCGACTGAGATTCAGGAAAATGACGCCCTTCTTCATCATATCGAATTCCTTCTTACCAAAGAGATTGGTGTTCTCCTTTCTTCCGTCTACATGCAGGGATACTATGTCGGATTGTTCCAACAATTCCTTCATCGATTTACATTTCGTAGCGTTGCCAAGAGCCAATCGTTCTTCACGATCATAATAAAACACTTTCATGCCGAGTGATTCTGCAAGCACGGAAAGTTGGGAACCGATATTGCCATACCCAACAATACCCAACTTCTTGCCACGAATCTCAAAACTTCCCTTTGCAGACTTGTCCCAGATGCCATTATGCATCTTTGCCGACTTGTCGGTGATGTTGCGTATGAGCATGATGATTTCACCAATCACCAATTCAACAACCGATCGTGTATTGCTGTAAGGAGCATTAAAAACTGCAATGCCGCGTTTTGTAGCTTCTTTTAAGTCGATCTGATTCGTACCAATACAAAATGCTCCAATAGTCATCAATCGATTAGCACTCGCCAATACCTTAGCAGTCACCATTGTCTTAGACCGGATTCCTAAAACAGAAACGTTGGTAATTTTTTCACACAGCTCATCTTCATCCAATCCTGCCGGATATACTTCCACATTAAAGCCCTCGGCTTTGAATGCTTCAACCGCATACGGATGAACATTCTCAAGGAGGAGAACATTAATTCTGTTTTTTGGGTAGGAAATAGCCGTATTCAATTTATTGAGGTATAAAAATTCGTCAAGACTTGGTGCCACGTGATCGGCTTTGCTTAATACTTTTTCGCGCTCTACATTCTCGGTGAAGGCAAAGAATTTATTGGCGAGGCCGGCATGTTTGATTTCATAATCCGTGTAACCGTCACCAATAACGTAAACATCACCTGGCA
>DAOOCD010000265.1:0-4810 GCA_035408225.1 Cyclobacteriaceae bacterium
TATCGGGCCTTCGCCTGAATCGATTGAATTGATGGGAAGCAAGCTGGCAGCTAAAGCAGCCGTTGCAAAATTCAATGTGCCATTGGTTCCAGGTACTTCCGAACCGATCTCCGATATTAAAGCAGCAAAAAAGATTTCAAAAGAAATTGGCTATCCGATATTAATCAAAGCGAGCGCAGGTGGAGGTGGCAAGGGAATGCGCGTTGTAGAAACTGAAGCTGACTTTGAAAATCAAATGGAGCGGGCTGTAAGTGAAGCGACTTCTGCTTTTGGCGATGGTTCTGTATTTATCGAGAAATACGTAACACAACCCCGGCATATTGAATTCCAGATCTTTGGCGATCAGCACGGCAATGTGGTTCATCTATTTGAACGTGAGTGTTCAATCCAACGCAGACATCAAAAGGTAATTGAAGAAGCACCTTCCTCCATCCTCACTCCTGCCCTCAGAAAACAAATGGGTGAAGCTGCTGTAAATGTTGCCAAGGCGGCAAAGTATTTCAATGCAGGCACCGTTGAATTTATTGTTGATGAGAATAAGAATTTCTATTTCCTGGAAATGAACACCCGGCTACAAGTGGAGCATCCGGTTACAGAACTTATTACAGGGTTGGATCTTGTGAAACTTCAGATCAAAATTGCCGAAGGTGAAAAACTTCCTTTCAAACAAGAAGATCTGACTTTGCGGGGGCATGCCATCGAAGTGCGGGTTTATGCCGAAGATCCTGCCAATAATTTTTTACCTGACATAGGAACACTAAAAACCTACAAGCGCCCACAAGGGCATGGCATTCGGGTGGATGATGGATTTGAGCAAGGGATGACCGTTCCGTTTTACTACGACCCCATGATTGCAAAAATGATTTGTCATGATGAAACACGCGAACGTGCCATCGAGAAAACAATACGAGCAATCGATGAGTATGAAATTACAGGACTTGAGACTACCCTCGGCTTCTGCCGGTTTGTGATGACTCATGAAGCATTTCGGTCAGGTAATTTTGATACCAAATTTGTGGAGAAGTATTTCACACCGGAAGTTTTAAAAAGTATTCCTGTTGAAGAAGAGGAAATACTTGTCACCCTGTTAGCCGTTCAGGGTAAGGAAGAAAAGAAATCTTCAACATCAGGCACACATGGCGAAACTGTTAATGTAAGTAAGTGGAAGAAAAACCGGGTGTAATGGCAGAAATAAAACCGATACGAGCCTGGCGCTATAACGATTCATTGACTCAGCACATAGATACTCTCACCTCACCGTTGTTCGATGTAGTTTCCGAAAAGCAACGGAAATCATTATATCAAAATCCACTCAATTCAATTCACTTATCTGTACCGCAGGGCCCGGAAGCACCCACAAAGGCCAGTCACTTACTTAATCAGTGGAAAAAAGAGGGAATCATTAAACAAGATAAACTGCCGGCCATTTATGTTTATTATCAATATTTCAAACTCGCAGGGTCAAGTAAAGATTACTGTCGCAAAGGATTCATCTGCCATATCCGGGCTTACGATTGGGAAGAAAACGTAATTCTTCGACATGAAAACACAATCCCTAAAGCTGTTAACGATCGGGTTGACTTACTGGAAAAAACTGAACTTCATGTTAGCCCCACACATGGTTTATATACCGATGCATCATTTTCATTGGAGAAGTATATGGACGAGGTAATCCAAAGCCCACTCTATGTAAGCGAAGATTATCAGGGTGTGCGCGATGTGCTAAGCGTTATCCAGGATGCCCATGTGATTCAACTATTTATTGATACATTAAAAAATAAATCAATCATCCTGGCAGATGGGCATCACCGGTATGAAGGATCATTATTATATAAGCAACGCAGAAAAGCACAAAACCCTGATCACACAGGTAACGAAGGATATAATTTTCATCTGATGTATTTTACGAATACCGAGGCTGATGATTTGAGAATTTTACCAACCCATCGTTTGATACAAGGTCTTGCAAACTTTGATGAAAAGCAGATTATCGAAAAGCTCGGTATTGACTTTGAGGCAAAAGAAATTGAAGATGCTGATACACTGCACGAAATTATTCTCGGTAAAAAATGGGCTTTTGGAATTCTCTTTAAAGATCGAACGCTAAAGGTAAAACTCAAGCCCGAGTCATTCCTTAAAATGAAATGGCACTTTCCGGATGAAATAAAAGCACTGGACCTTACGGTACTACACTACTTTATTATTGAGAAAATTCTGGGCATTTCAGGCAAAGATCAACGCGCATCTGAAAACATTTCCTTCGACCGCAGTTTTTCAGATTGCCTAACGAAAGTAATTAAAGAAGAAGTACAAATGGCTATTATCACTCCAGAGATATCCATCGATGATGTTAAACGGGTTTGTGCCAGCGGGTTTACGATGCCTCAAAAATCAACCTACTTTTATCCAAAAGTAATTTGTGGATTTTTATTTAGCTCCATTAAAGAAGATGAATTTCAATCGCCCGATTATTCTCTATTCTGATTTTAGGTAACTTTATACTATGAATAAAACTCTTTTAAATAGAATTACACTTAACTCCCAGGTTGGGCACGGGACAATGGGATGATCGAGTTAAACAAACAATGTGTCAAAATTATCATTCATTGAATTTCAAACGCCCGCTTATTCTCGCTTCTAGTTCTCCACGCAGGCAGTACCTGATGCGGGAAGCTGGGTTTCATTTTACAGTTAAGGTGCCTGACATTGACGAATCTTTTCCCTCCGAAATGCCGGTACATAAAGTGCCTAAATACCTGGCAGAAAAGAAAGCACGAGTGTTTGAATCTCACTTGACGGATGAAATTGTCATCTCCTCTGATACGGTAGTCATCTTGAATAATGAGATCCTCAATAAACCTTTACATCGCCAGGAGGCCATTGAGATGTTGAGTCGGTTGAGTGGACATACCCACACGGTAATTACTGCGGTGTGTCTGCTATCAAAAGAAAAGATGGATTGTTTCGATGACCATACGGAGGTAACCTTCAAGAAACTTACTTTAGAAGAAATTAATTTTTATGTTGACAATTACAAACCCTATGATAAAGCGGGGGCTTATGGGGCCCAGGACTGCATGCCTGCCGGAGTTAATCCTTGTTCGAATGAAGAAATTCAGTTCCTGAAACAAATCGGCAAATCAGAACTAATCGAAAAGACATTCACCGTCACGCAGACAGGGATTGGATTAGTCGCGATAGAAAAAATCAACGGGTCCTACTTTACTGTGATGGGAATGCCCATCCATCAGGCGTATTCGCATCTTCTAAATTTCTGAAGTAAGTTATTTCAATACGCTTAGAAGCGATTGCGTTGAAATAGTTGTGGCACATTTAAAGTGCCCTTGCGGGCAAGCCTTATAGCCATGCGAACCGCACGGCCGGCATGATAATTTTTCGGATGTCTGTACAATAAATGATTGCGTTGATAACGGGCCAAAACCAAAAGCCGGGATGGTGGAACAATACACTGCCGTAACCGGGGCATTCATGGCGGAGGCCAGGTGCATGGGAGCTGAATCATTTACAAAATTCATCGTTGCTCCTTTCATGAGTGCTGCGGACTCAAGAAAACTCAATTGACCCGCCAGGGTTACCACCTGATCACTCCCTACTTCGTTCTTAATAGAATCACACACTGATTTATCCGCAGGCGCCCCTAACAAATAAACCTGATCAACTTGATTTGTTATTGACTTAATTAAATCAATCCATTGGGCTGCCGGAAACTGCTTGGTAAACCAAACCGAAGTAGGTGCCACACAGAGATACCTTCCCGTTTGGAATTTCTTTACCCGTTCAAAATCCTGATCGGAAGGATAAAGCCTGGGCAACTCATGTGTCGAATCCGTTAGTGATTCAATTAGTTTTTGATTGCGGTCAATCTCGTGCACATTGGTCCCAAATTCGTGTTGTACACTTCGGCTGAATGAAAAAGACCATGGATTTTTTTTAAACCCTATCTTCTGAGAAGCTCCCGAATAGGCTGTAATTAGTCCTGAGCTTGCATACCGATGCGCATTGATCACCACATCATAGCGATTGCTACGGACCCGGCCTGCCATCTTAAATAAATTCCTGATCTTACCCTGCTTCTTATTCCATACTAATACTTCGCGAAGATGCGGATGGCCAATCAATAACGATTCATTTCCCTTCCTGAGCAAAAAATCAATCGCTGCATCCGGAAATACTTTATGTAGTTTTTCTATTAAAGCCGTAGCTAAAATAACATCTCCAATAAAGGCGGTTTGAATAACCAAAAAAGATTTCGGAGCACCTGCCACAACTCAATACTTGGTTTTGTAATACTCAAGGGCTTTGACAACAATTTCCATAGCTACATTCTTGCCTTGAAAGTCAGGAACGGTAACCACTTTATTTTCCAACTTCTTATAACTCTCAAAAAACTCTTTCAACTCGAGCTTAAAATGCGAGGCAAGTTCGCTGATGTCACTCAAGTGTTTTGTATTGGCATCATTCTCTGCCACAGCCAGGATTTTATCATCTGCAAGACCCTGGTCTATCATCCGCATTACGCCCACCACGCGGGCAGGCACCATACACAATGGTTGAATTGGTTCACGGCATAGAATCATGATATCCAATGGATCATTGTCGTCACCCAGTGATTTGGGAATAAATCCATAATTAGCCGGATAAAATACGGATGAATAAAGTACCCGATCTAACTTTAAAAGACCAGTCTCCTTATCTACCTCATACTTGGTACGCATACCCGTTGAGATTTCAATAATTCCATTTAGAAACTCAGGTGGATTTGAGCCAGCGGGAGCTTCGTGCCAGGGGT
>DAOOCD010000266.1:0-4800 GCA_035408225.1 Cyclobacteriaceae bacterium
GAACCAATAAGTTGTTCTTCAATGCATTATTTTTTGGATCACATATAAGTGCGCCTGGATTTGATGCTGCTGAGGAGTGATTCATTACTCAGGTGTAGTTGAAACTTCTGATTCGGGGATCAGTGCCAATGATTGAAGTAATTTTTTGCGATTGCGATCAACGGATCTTCCATGGATCATCATAATAGGAGTATATATTAAATACGTGAACCCGGCAAACATTCCAGCTAATGCGTTGCTGTACAGTATTAAGGCCACCAACACAGAAACCAAAGGGACCAAACCCATTAAGATATTCGATCGGATACTCATGCGGGTGTCAAATTTTTCAACCTCACTTAGCTGAAGATTCTCAGCCTGTTTCAGGGCATAACGGTACATCAGTACTAATACAAAAAACACACTGGCCGCCCCCAGTCCATAAATAATCATCAGGTCACTCATGTCTTCATATCGGATAGTTCCTTCAATCGCTTTTTGCAACCCCTCATTATTTAATAGATAGGCAATTGGTTTTAAGATAAGCCGGGTTAGGAATTTTAGTGGGTAAACATAGAATAGAACGATAATCAAAAATAGGGTATTCAAAAAAATCACCTTGCTATCCCGCAACCCATACCTAAAGTAAAAGACAAAATGCTCGTGCCAGATTAGAATAATCAGAGAAATGCAAAGAGCGAAGGGTAGCAGGTCAAAAACGAAGAGTTTAATTTGATCAAAATTTACGGGTGGAGAAGTGGAAATGAGAAGCAGGGTGATGGCGAGTGCAAATACTGCATCGCTGAAATTTTCGAGGCGTCCGGGTTCCTTTCCTCGAAATCTGAATTCATTGTTTGAATAGTTTTGACTAAGAGCTTCCCGTATCATCTCAATAGGTGTTTAATTCCGGATAGTCGACAAAATTCTTTTTATAAAAGAGATTCAAAAAAATCATTACCGCACTTCCTTCAGAATCAGTCGGGGGAACGGCAAAGAATTTTTCAATGTCGGTGAATCCACTCAATAAGGTAAAATCTGATTCTGAAATTTTCTTAAAGCCCATCGACCAGTCTTTGAAAAGCCGATGTGGAGAATTCCCCTCCAGGATGAGCGTCACTTTTTTGTGACGTGGATCTTTGCGGATTTCTTCATACAATTCATTCACCACCTTCTCATCACCTTCCAGCACTTGAATAAATCGCTCCTGCAGATACAGCAACATTCCGGTGATTTCCTTTTTCTTGTTATTGGCCCGACTCTCGTTTAGAATCGCCAGCAAATCAGCTTCGTGGAATGCTTGCGCTGCGTGACTAACATATACGAGGTGATACATAGCTGTATTATTTATGTTGTTGAATCAGGTTGCTCAGGATTATTGCCGGGATTGACGGGTACGATTTCATTTTGTCTATTTATAAAGGGGGAAGCCAGTTGATGTATGCGAATTGCTTTTTTAGAAAGCCACACTCCCACAACAAGAGATGCGATTGCCCCAAACACAATGCCAGGAACATAAGAAACAAATAGACAGTAATCATACGCTCCATGGAACAGGGTGGCTACTCCAAGGGCGATAAGGGAATAATACGATTTTTTATGTTCGAACCTGGCCTTGCCTAAATAATAGCCCATTAAAATTGCAAATGTAGCATGAGCGGGCACAGCGGTGAACATTCGCATAATGGCCGTTCCAATTCCGCCTTCAAACACATAGAGAATATTTTCAAAGGTGGCGAAGCCCATGCCCACCATTACAGAATACACAATGCCATCAAAAGGTTCGTTGAAGTGTTTGTTGTTGTATAAAATACCTCTGACAAAAATGAATTTGCTGAATTCTTCCACCAGCGCAACGATCAGAAAGGCATGCACGGCCTGCTCACTTAAACTACTTTCATCAATGGTTACAAATAATCCAATTACCTGACTGATGAGCAGGGTTACAAAAATACTCAGCACCCCAAAAAAGAAACTACGCATCAGCAAGCCCAATGGCTCGCGCTCGTGATGATCTTTCAGATAAATATAAACGCCAATAGCAACGCCAGGGGCGAGTGCAATTGCAAGAAGAATGAGGATATCCATGATCAGGGATTTGCGTTTTGCGATAATACTAACAGACCTAACAAAGCAGAAGAGATACCGCGAATAAATGCATCGCGCAGGCTTACAAAATTCTCACGCTTTTTAATCATTAGAATAATGGCTCCGGCCAGGGCAGTCATCAATGCTATGCCACCGATCAACATCATTTCATGATGACCTTCCAGGTGAAGCAAGGTGAAGAGAACGCCTACTAGTAAAACAGAACAACTTATGTAAATCAATTTATGAATCAACGCTGCATAGGCATCGGGATCAGCATGGGGCGGTGTATCCATCGGCAGGAATGCCCAGAGGAAATAGGCGCCAGACAATAATGAAAGGCCAAGCATAAGGAGTTCGCTCGCACCTTTGTAATTCATGTAGTAAAAGACAAGCCCGGCAACGGAAAGCGCCAAAGCAGCTTGCTGAACGTAGGGGATGTATCGTTTTAAGGTTCTTTGCACGTTGGTTTAGGGATACTCCTAACCTCAAGGTAAAGCATTGATCTTAAAACAACAAAGGGGCGGTCATTTGACCGGCTATAAGATAATCGGTCCTATCAGCTTAAAAGTTCTAAGGCGTCTGACCGCTATACGCGAAAACATGTAGCGGTCTGACGCCTGATCATGATTTAATCCTCAATCGATTCTTCCACCTCATCCAGTTTGTCTTCGGTGAAGGCGCCTAATGTGGCGTATACAATTTTGCCATTGGCATCGAGTACAAAAAAGTAGGGAATGTCGCGCTTTTCAAAATCAAGAGCTTCTTTATAGGATTTCAATTCACCTTTGTAAAACAGAATATAAGGCAGTAATTGTGGATCTACATTTTTCAGGGCTTTCTTTTTAGCAGTGCCGGTAGCGGCTGCATTTACACCTGTAAACATCGGCACGAAATATACATTCACATCATAGCCCATGCCGGCCATCATGCCCGTGGCTTTCTTGATGAATTTATTGTACACCGGACTGAACCAACTATTCAGTTCGTCTTCCGATTTTTTTGAGTAGGCTAGACCGAGCAACGTATATTTCCCTTTCGTGTCGGTTGGGAGATTTACTTTTTTATCCTCCACAGTTTCGGCTTCCATATCCGGAAACTGTTTGCCGATTACCTGGGCCTGGGCAAGATTAAAGCCAGCAAGTAGAAGCAGTGTAGAAAATATTTTATTCATGTTAATGGGATCGGGCACCTTTTAAATACTGCATAATTTATGCATAGATTAGGACAATGGTAACTTTTCTTCAACTAATCATTTTTCAAACCTTACATGTATTAGTTTTTTGGTCATAATTCGTTTCTTTAGTATTCGATTATCAATAGATTTATCCAATGATTAAAGTATTTATATTTTGTAGGAGAATTTTTAGCCTTTTATTAATACTGGCATTGACGTCCTGCGACAGTGATAAAGAAGCCGATCCAGTATCCCCAACACCAACCCCCACAATACCCTTACCTAAAATTACAAAGGTGGACCCTGTCACGGGAATGTCTGGAGATATTATTACAATCACCGGAGAAGGACTAACAGCTCCAAACACAAAGGTATATTTCTCTAACAAATGGTTTCAACTTAAACCAGATCGAGAAGCTGAAATTTTGGAAAACAAAGCGGATGTGATCAAGGTAAGAGTACCTAGTGAACCATTTGCACGCGACTTGGCTATTTATGTAAAGCGTGATGAGATTGCATCTAATAATGAGAAGTTCGTATTCGTAAGTAAGTATTGGAAACCACTTGTGAGTAAAGTTTTTGGTACAGTTAGCTTTGCTATTAATGAAATTGGATATTTTATTTCAAGTTCTGAAGTTTATTCATTTAATACTGTAACTAATCAATCGAAGCAAATGAAAAATTTCCCAAAGGGAATTTTTCCGGCTACTGCATTTACCTGGAATAATAAGGGCTTTATCGTATTGAATACCAGCCCTGGAGAAATCTGGGAGTATGATAATGAGCAGGATTCCTGGTCATTGAAGACAACAAGTAATTTTATAAATAATTTAGCGGATGCCTTTTCCTTTGTAATTGAGAATAGGGTTTATATTGGAGGTGGTCAGCCAAATTCAAATGGTAATGATGTTTTTGCGTATGATCTTGTAAATAATACATGGTCCCAGATTTCGGATTATCCAGGAATACAGGGCAATGGAGTATCAACCATTGTGGTAAATGGAATAGGATATTGTTTTGGTGGCGGTATTTATTTTAGTTCTATAGGCGGTCCGCCAGTGCGCAATGGCAAGTGGAAGTATGATCCGCAGTTAGATAAATGGATAAAACTGACAGAATGCCCAGATAGCAATTGGCAAGCCGATAGAAGTTTTGCTCCAATTCTATCAAGAGATGATAAGATTTATTGGGGGGTTGGTAGTTCTTCAAATTCCGGGATCGAAATGAATTACATGTATGAGTATTCGATACCCTCTAATTCATGGAAACTGCATAGCCTAATTCCTTATGAATATGCTTCACCAGGTTTATGGTTTACAGGGTTTCAGGCTAGTGGAAAGGGTTATTTTAAAGAGGTGGGAAGTTTGGGAGTTTGGATTTTTGACCCTACTAAGTGACGGGGTTATGAATTATAGTGAGATCTATGGTAGAACAGAGCCACGAAGAAAACGGACTCTATACATTAGCAATTCTTCGATATTGTTCGGAAAACAAATACGCTTGCTGAATTTCATCCCAACCTTCTCCAAAAGTCTTATTGATTTCTGGTTGTAGGGAAC
>DAOOCD010000267.1:0-4697 GCA_035408225.1 Cyclobacteriaceae bacterium
ATTTTGATTTTTGTTGCGATGATCATAAAAAATAAAATTTAAGCTATGGTTAACTTTCTTATTGTCTTATTCATCATCTCCCTGATCTACCTCGCCAAGGTAGAAATGGTTAAAAGCTATTTCACGCTGATGGCCTCACAAGGAGTTTTGCTATTTGGCCTGGCTTACTTTGAACTCAAGGAGATTGATGCAGTGCATTTACTATTTATCCTCCTTGAGACACTTGTTTTCAAGGCCATCTTTGTGCCTCTGTTTTTGCAGCGAATCACCAGGAATAGAATTCACCGGCACCACAACGGGCCCATTAAAGGATATTATTCGGTATTGATTACTGCTGTGATTGTGATAGGATGCTTTATGATCTCGTATGCGATCCATGATGAATTAACCATCGATGCAGATCATCAGGTAAAATATTTTACAGCTGCCATCTCCTCCATTCTGGTAGGACTCTTTATCGCCATCAATAACCGCGATCTGGTAACGCACTTAATCAGTTACCTGGTAATCGAAAATGGAATTTTTCTTTTGTCCCTGGCGCTGGGGGCTGAAATGCCCATGTTTGTAAACTCTGCCATTCTGCTGGATATTTTCACGAGTGTACTTATCATGGGTATCTTCTTCAATAAGATGAAAGACTACTTTCAAAATGCGGATGCGGGTCACTTGTCTCAACTTAAAGACTAAGTACTATGATCTACATGTTCTTTATTCTTACCGCCAGCCTTGCAATACTCTCTTACTTCATGAGAAGTATTGTATTCAGCCATGTCATAGTCTTTATATACGTAGGCCTGATGACAGGGCTTGCTATTTATCTATGGCCACTGGCAGGCCAAACTCTGAACGAGTACTTTTTCAGCGATCGACTTGGTTTGGTTTTCTATCTCATTCTGATTCTTGTGAGTCTCTTGTCTGCTATTCATTATGTGAAATTTGTAGAAGATAGAAATGTTAAAATCAAAGACGTTGCACTTCACAATGCGGGTACTATATTTTTCACGGGTGCAATCATAGGTGTTTTGTTCACCTCTCATTTTGGAATTCTCTGGGCCTTCATGGAGGCAACCACCCTGGGAGCCTCAGTATTAATCTATCATAACCGAAATCAAGATGCCCTGGAGGCTACCTGGAAATATCTATATGTCTGTTCAATCGGTATTGCCATCGCCTTTGCAGGAGTACTATTTTTAGGTTTTGCAGCCCAGCAAACCGGCCACATCGATTTTTCCTTTGCAGCCATTAAAGCCGAAGCAAATGAACTTAATACCGTTTGGTTAAAAGCCTGCTTTCTATTAATTGTAACTGGCTTTAGTGTTAAAATGGGTCTTGTACCACTGTTTAATGTAGATATCGATGCAAAAGATGCATCCCCCTCGCAAGTAGGAGCCAGTCTTTCTTCAGTTCTTATGAATGCCGGGTTTATCGCGATCTATCGCTTTTACGAAGCCTTTTCTGGTACTACCATCTTACCTTGGATGAATAAACTATTATTGATAACAGGGTTGCTTTCATTGTTCTTTGCTGCCGTGTATATATTGAGAGTAAAAAATGTAAAGCGCATGTTTGCTTATTCAAGCATGGAGCACGCATCACTCGTAATGATTGCGTTTTCGTGTGGGGGGTTAGGCTACTTTGCTGCCATACTTCACCTGGTGATGCATTCGCTCGTAAAATCGAGTCTGTTTTTTCAGGTATCACAAATGCACCGGATTTTTAGTAGTAAACTCGATGAAAAAATCGGAAGCTATTTACGGGTAAATCCATTGGGTGGATTAGTAATGCTTCTGGGCTTTCTTTCTATTATTGCGATGCCTCCTTCGGGGATGTTGGTATCTGAGCTTTACATGTTTCAGGCACTGGTAGCAAAAAACTATTGGTGGGTAGCGCTGCTCGTACTGCTCCTCGTATTAATTATCATTTACGGACTTGCCGTAAAAATGCTGGGAATCATTTTTCTGAAAAAGAACACTGCTTCTATTAACATGAAAGGTGCCACACCCTATGAATCCATCATGCAATTGACGTTGATACTGATCGTGTTTTATATTGGTTTATTCAGGCCATCGTTCATTGTTGATACAATCCTTCTGGCTATTCAAACGCTGCCCGCTTAATTATGGAAACAACAACTTCAAATTATGTAGCAATCAAAAATCAGAAAACCCTAACTCTGTCCACGATACCCGTTCTGGCCTATGGAAAATTTTACGGAGAAGTGGTGGAATTAATGAAGCAACCTCATGTGCATTGTGTAAACTACTATGCATACTGGAATGGCGAGATCCTGAAGTTTATATGCTGCCTGGCCGATGATCTGGCAAAAGATATCAAAGTGCTGTCGCACGAAATGCCGAAAAAAGAAAAAATGCAACTCACCTCCATCACGCGTGAGATTTATGCCTTCCATATTTTTGAACGGGAGATTGCTGAAAATTTCGGAATTGAATTCATCTACAGCCCATGGTCCAAGCCTGTACGATACGCGTTTAATAGGGCCGATCAAAAAAAGGTAATTAATAGCTATCCCTTTTATAAAATTCAGAGTGACGAACTACACGAGGTTGGAGTTGGTCCAATCCACGCGGGAGTGATTGAACCGGGTCATTTCCGTTTCTTATGCAATGGAGAAACCGTTTTGCATTTGGAAATACAATTGGGTTGGCAACATCGGGGTATTGAAGATCTGTTTCTGAAAAAATCAAACTTACTGCAACGCACCATTCTTTCCGAATCCATTGCCGGAGATACAGCCATTGGTCATTCCACAGCGTTTGTAAGTTTAATGGAAGCGATGGGGAATGTTGCTGTAAATCAACGTCTGGAAATAGAGCGCACCATTGCATTGGAGTTGGAACGAATTGCCATGCATGTAGGCGATCTGGGAAATATGAATATCGGGCTTGCTTACCAGTTAGCATCCTCCGTATTTGGAACGCTACGCACTCCTGTAATTAACTACACTCAAACCTGGTGCGGCAATAGGTTTGGAAAAGGAATTAACCGCGTTGGTGGAAGTCATTATCCCTTCACAGCAGAGCTATCAGAAAAGCTTATTAAGCTTCTTGATAAGTTTGAAGAAAGTTTTAAGCCCATGAGTGATCGGTTCTTTTCACTTTCTTCTGCATTGATGCGAATAGAGAATATAGGAAAGGTAACTAACACTCAGATGAAACTCATTGGCGCTGTGGGTATGGCCGCACGGATGGCAGGCATCCCCCGCGACATTCGAATTTCTCATCCCTTTGCAGGGTATAAAAATTATTCAATCAATAACGATACCCTCGAAAACGGAGATGTATGGGCACGAGCCTATATACGAAAATTGGAAATTGAAAACTCTATTGCATTTATTCGGAATCTAATCTCAGAACTTAAAAAACTAAACGAGCCATCTGCAAAACCATTGCCCGTTTCTGAATTAAGACTGGCACCTGACTCCTTTGGGATCTCCTTGGTGGAAGGATGGCGTGGAGAAATTTGTCATTGTGCCATTACAAATTCGATTGGAGAAGTGGTGCATTACAAAGTTAAAGATCCCTCGGTTCACAACTGGATGGCCTTGGCGCTGTCCCTTCGTGACCTGGAGATCTCTGATTTTCCGATTAACAATAAAAGTTACAATCTCTCCTACTGCGGTCACGACTTATAACATAAACTGTAATCAATACTATGCTTATCGATGAGCTTCAAATATTAAATCGACTCGGTAAACAATTTATACCCGATGTTACCAGGCCGCAAGTGCCAGGCCCCTTTAAAGGGAGGCCGGAAATCTCCTTAGAAAAAATTAATGAAGATGCCTTGGCTTCGCTTTGCCCTACAATGGCTATTGGAAAGGCCCCCGTAAGCATTGATATGGGTAAGTGTGTAATGTGTGGGGAATGCGCCTTTGCCTTCCCAACTAAAATTAAGTTTACTACGGACTATAAAATCTCCACGAATGTGCGAGAACGCCTTATAATAAAAGAAGGTGACAATAATCCTATCCTGATAGATGAAAGTAAAATTCGTGAAGAAATCCGTTCGCTCTTTGGTCGCTCGTTAAAGTTGAGACAAATTTCAGCTGCGGGTTCAAATGCGGATGAGGCTGAACTAAATGCATGCGGAAATCCGAATTTCGACATGGGCCGTTTCGGGATTGAGTTTCTTGCATCACCCCGGCATTGTGATGGCATTGTGATTACCGGGCCGATATCGCAAAACATGGCAGAAGCCGTGCAGGTTTGTTATGATGCTGTGCCTGATCCAAAGATTTTAATTCTGGCTGGTACAGATGCTATCAGCGGAGGGATCTTTACTGGAAGCGGTGCGCTAAACAGAACTTTCCTTGATAAATATCCTGTAGATCTTTTTGTTCCTGGAAATCCTCCTCATCCACTTACCTTTATTAATGGCGTATTGGAATTGATTCGAGCCAGGAAAAAATAAACGTGGTCTGTATTTACTACAGACCACGCAAAAAATAAACCTAACCCTATTTCCTAACTAATTTTCTATTACGAAGATCGATAAGCCATTTCGTAAATTGACTTGACGTGCGGTCCGAGGAATACCCGTGCATACATTCTGATAATGGCCAGTCCATCAATCACAAATGTTGAAGCAACAATCAGTGCCAGCACAGGTTGATCTTCATGTATGTGGGTAAAGATCAAATCTTCACCTATAAATGTAGGGGTAATCGGAAAACCAGA
>DAOOCD010000268.1:0-4675 GCA_035408225.1 Cyclobacteriaceae bacterium
CCATGCGCACATAGGCTTGCTCAATGTCTTTGATGTTAATCAATTCAATATCAGATACAATATTATTGGTCGCGCAGTAATCCAGCATCTCCTGGGTTTCACGGATACCACCAATCATAGAACCTGCCAGTGTTTTGCGTTTTGGGATCAAACTAAACGCGTGAATAGGTACTGCTTCGGGCGGAACGCCCACCATCACCATAGTACCCTCAGTCTTCAGCATCCCTAAATACATGTTTACATCGTGCTGGGCAGAAACGGTATCCAGAATAAAATCAAAATGATTGCGAACTTTCGTTACGACATCTTCATCCTTTGTATTCACAAAATTATGGGCACCAAGTCGTTTGGCATCGGCCTCTTTAGAAGCTGAGTGGCTAAGTACAGTTACTTCAGCGCCAAAGGAAGCCGCAAACTTAACCCCCATGTGGCCAAGTCCACCCAGTCCAACAATAGCTACTTTTTGTCCTTTCCCGACTTTCCAATGGCGCAAAGGCGAATAGGTAGTAATACCTGCACACAGCAAAGGCGCTACTGATTTCAGCGGAAGTTTATCGGATATATGTAGTGTATAGTTCTCATCAACAACAATTAAATTCGAGTACCCGCCATAAGTAGGGGTTTTCTTATCCATCTCATATCCATTATAAGTACCAGCCATACCTACTTCACAGTACTGTTCATTTCCAGCTTTGCAACTTGAACAGGTACGACACGAGTCCACAAAACAGCCAATACCAGCAAGCTCGCCTACTTTAAAGTTTTTAACATTTGCCCCTACTTTTGTAATCCGGCCAACGATCTCATGACCGGGTACCATTGGATAGATGGATCCACCCCATTCATCGCGCACCTGGTGCAGATCTGAGTGGCACACACCACAGTATTGAATTTCAATTTGAACATCATTCAGGCCGACCTCTCTGCGGTTGAAATTAAAGGGGGCTAACGGAGCTTTTGGATTTTGGGCGGCATATCCTTTTACAGCGATCATAGTAGAAGCATTTATTTTGCGCTGCAAATTTCGGCTATTATTTGTCAGATCAAACAAAAGATTACAACTTAAAGTCGTGTTAAAATATTTTCATATGCGACTCCTGCTTACGCCCTTCTTTTTATTCTTTAGCTTGTTCTGTTTTGGCCAAAATCAGAAGAACTATGCGCTTACAAACGTCAACATATTCAATGGTTATGAAAACAAAATCTATCCTAACTCAATCGTCTTTGTAAAGTCTGGAAAGATTGATCGAATTGGCAAAGGAGGAGAAACAATTCCTACTGGTTTTGAAATCATTGACTGTCAAAACTATTACCTGATACCCGGTATGATTGATGCCCACTCCCATTTAGATAACCTGGTCGCTGCCAAACGTGCGCTGGAGACAGGGGTAACTACAGTGCGTACAGCCGGGGTTGCTGCTTATCAGGATATAGCACTGGCCAATCTCGCGTTAAGCGGAAGAATTGCAGGGCCTGATATAATAGCTGCCGGTGTCTATGTTTCACCAAATCTGGAAGAAACCATTCTGGCTGATACCCGACTGGCACCTTTGATCAACGGGGTAAAAACGGATGAAGAATTGAAGTTGCTCGTCAATATAAACATTGATCGCGGGGCTAAAGTAATTAAGACAAGGGGAACTGAACGAGCCGGAAGACCAGATACAGATCCACGCGAGCAGGTTTATACGGAACAACAAATCCGGGTGGTTGTGCAGGAGGCAGGAAAACGGAATGTACCCGTCATGATTCATGCGCATGGTGATGAAGGAGCCCGTGCATCCGTTTTGGCCGGGGCCAAAAGCATTGAACACGGCACATTCCTATCTGACGAAACGTTGAAACTAATGAAGGAAAAGGGAACGTTCCTGGTTCCTACATTTATTACCCTGGAAGACCTCACTCAACCCGGTGGTGATTATGCAGGACCAGTATTGGAATTGCGCGGCAAGTTTATGATGCCACAGGCCGAAAAGGTATTTAAGAAAGCACATGAACTTGGAGTTAAGATCGCAACAGGTGCAGATAATAGTTACACAGCTAACACAACCAGCCGGATTTCACTGGAATGCGCGCACTTCGTGCGAATGGGCATGACTAACTTTGAAGCTCTTCAGTCTGCAACCGTAGTAGCTGCTGAACTTCTGGGTGTTGATAAAGCCACAGGTCGCATAGACAAGGGCTACGATGCTGATCTGGTATTAATTCCGGGGAACCCATTGGAAGAAATAAGGCACTTACAAGATGCGCTTTTAGTGATGAGCAATGGCCAATTGGCCTTGAAGCGAATCCCCTTTGGAAAATAAATTTGACTGAACGCGAACTTTAATCGTAATATTACGATTATTACATTATGGGACTTTCAAAAACCGAAGAATTCACCAAAATACAGAACGAGATAGCGTTGATTGCTAAAGCGTTGGGTCATCCTGCCCGCATTGCTATTTTGCAATACCTGTCAGAACAGAAATCCTGCGTGTGTGGTGATATCGTTGATGAACTTCCTCTTTCTCAATCCACAGTCTCTCAGCATTTAAAAGAACTAAAGAAAGCCGGTCTTATTAAAGGAGAAATTGAAGGCCCTTCAGTGTGCTACTGCATAGATGCCAAAGCATTATTAAAAGCAAAGAAATTATTAGGTGACCTTCTGCACGAAGTTCACGAAGGCTGCTGCTAAATTTTTTTACCCAATTCAATCGCAATATTACGATTATTAAATACCAACAATATGAATACCACCGAAGAACTAAAACAGATTGTAAAAGAGAAGTATGGCGAAATTGCTGATCAAAGTAAAGGACAAAATGAAACCAGTTGTTGCGGTAGTGGATGCGGATGCGCTACCATTGATGAAGCCATCATGGCCGAAGATTATTCAAAGGTGTCAGGCTATGTGGCTGATGCTGATTTAGGTCTCGGCTGCGGGCTACCTACACAATTTGCCAAAATTAAGGAAGGCGATGTAGTGATTGATCTTGGCTCAGGTGCCGGTAATGATGCCTTTGTAGCGCGTGCAGTAACAGGGGCTACCGGAAAAGTAATTGGAGTTGACTTCACGGAAAGGATGATTGACAAAGCCCGGGCGAATGCTGAGAAACTAGGTTATCAAAACGTTGAATTCCGCTTTGGTGATATCGAAAAACTTCCGGTAAGCGCTAATGTTGCCGATGTGGTGGTAAGTAATTGTGTAATGAACCTTGTTCCTGATAAAAGAAAGGCCTTTGCTGAAACCTTTCGTGTTATCAAACCCGGTGGGCACTTCAGTATTTCTGATATAGTTCTCGTAGGTAATCTCCCTGATGGCTTACGCAAAAATGCTGAGATGTATGCAGGCTGTATCTCGGGCGCCATTCAAAAAGACGAATACATTCAAATCATTAAAGAGGCTGGTTTCAGCAACATCGAAATCCAGAAGAATAAAAAAATCACTCTTCCGCATGAGATCCTTGCTTCATACCTGAATGAACAAGAGCTGACTCGGGTTAAAAACGAAGAGTTGGGTATCTTTAGCATTACCGTTTATGCGGAAAAACATCTGGCACCTAAACCGTCAAGTACGGAAGCAAAAGCTGCCTGCTGTGGTGAAGGATCAACTTGTTGTTAATCATTTTTTAATAAAGATTCCTTCTTCTTTTCAGAGAAGCTTGCAAACTTTGATTCATGAAAGAATTTATCGTGCAGCAACAGGTTAAAACAGATAAGGAACTCGAGTCTCTGAAAAAATTTCTGCAGGTCAATCAGCTACCGGCTGATGACCTGCAGCTTAAGAATAGTTTGCTCCTCACCTACTACAATGCCGATGATACCCTGGTAGGATCAGGCGGTCTTGAATTCTATGAGAGCAAGGCGTTACTTAGGTCACTGGCTGTGAGCCCGGAATTGCGGGGCCAGCAGTTAGGTAAACAAATTGTTCAGGATCTCCTACAACAAGCACGGGAAACAGGAATGAATGAAGTCTATCTGCTTACTCAAACTGCATTTTTCTTTTTTCAAAAGCTTGGCTTCACAGAAGTTCAACGCGACCTCGTACCTGAAGAGATAAAAGTATCGAGTGAGTTCTCTCAGGTGTGTCCTTCCACAGCACAAGTCATGAAACAGGTACTCTGAATTAGTTGAATACCTAACATATGTTAATGGACTTTTAGTTTTACTTTTGGGTTTGCACGATACCCAATGAAGCCCACTCGCTACTTCGTAATCGATTTCGATAGCACTTTTACTAAAGTTGAAGCCTTTGATGTATTGGCTGATATTTCCTTAAAGGATCATCCGGAACTAGAACAGATGCGTCAGGAGATTATTAACATCACCAATCAGGGCATGGATGGTTCAATTTCCTTTCGGGAATCATTGGAAAAACGAATTACCCTATTATCTCCTACGAAAAGACACCTGGAGCAATTGGTGGTTGTGCTGCGCGAACTGGTATCAGAATCCTTTAAGCGAAACCGTGAGTTCTTTCAAACCTATGCGGAGTACATTTACATTATCTCCAATGGGTTTCATGCTTTTATCGACCCCATTGTAACTGAGTTTGGAATCAAACCCGAGAATATTCTTGCCAACCGATTTCATTTTGATCCACAAGGCAATGTAATTGGATTTGATAAAGAAAATCCGCTTTCTCAAAATAATGGAAAAGTGGAACAACTGAAACGATTGAACTTGCCAGGTG
>DAOOCD010000269.1:0-4632 GCA_035408225.1 Cyclobacteriaceae bacterium
CATGGCGTAGCACGACCCACAGATATTTTTGCTTTATCTCTACTGTAGTTAACGTATTCCAATGGGCGGCTGCAACCTCCTGCACCCAACGCACATACACTACATTATTTACATGTGCCATGTCATCAATGTCTGTCGGTTGCACGATTATATTGATGGAAAAGTCTTTTTCGCCAGGGTGGTTGCTCATGATCGCAATTTGAATGAATCATGGCTAAGATAACAAAAACGAGTTTGACTAACTTATTGTACCTTGCATCCAGAAAGGCCAAATGCCTTTGTTTTTTAGACTAATTACAACACTTACAATTTGACATTTCACGATTTTAGCTTCCATCCGCGCCTACTTGACGGATTGGATTCCATGGGATTCTCGAAACCCACCCCAATACAAGAACAAGCCATCCCCGTTATCCTTGCAAAAAAGGACCTTATCGGCTGTGCTCAAACCGGCACAGGAAAGACAGCGGCTTATGTACTACCGATTTTAAATAACATTGTAGCCTCCGAGAAAAGACATCTCAATACGGTTATCATCGCACCCACGCGAGAACTTGCCCAGCAAATTGACCAACAGATTGAAGGCTTTTCTTACTTTCTGGGGGTTAGCTCAATTCCCATCTATGGGGGTGGCGATGGCGCTACCTGGGATCAGCAGAAGCGTGCTATGGAAGGTGGTGTTGATATTATCATTGCAACGCCCGGCCGTTTAATAGCCCAGATTGCCATGGGCACCATTAAGTTTGATCATGTAGAGCACCTGGTGCTGGATGAAGCCGACCGGATGCTCGACATGGGTTTTTATGAAGACATTCTTCGCATCATCAAAGAGCTACCTGTCAAAAGACAAACCTTATTGTTCTCAGCAACAATGCCCCCTAAAATCCGTGCCCTTGCAAATAGAATTTTACAACATCCGGTTGAGATAAACATTGCCATCTCCAAGCCGGCAGAAGGCATTTTACAACAAGCCTATGTCGTTCACAATGAGCAGAAGGAAAAACTGATCGATTGCCTGCTTAAAGAAAAACAATTCAATAGCGTATTGATTTTTGCTTCAACGAAAGAGAATGTAAAGAAACTCGACCGCAACCTGCAGCGACTCGGACTCAATGCAAAAGCAATTCATTCGGATCTTGAACAAACAGAACGGGAACATGTACTTCGGGAATTCAAGAATAAGCAACTCACTATACTGATTGGCACCGATGTTTTGTCGCGTGGCATTGATGTGGAAGGCATTGATCTGGTGATCAACTTTGATGTACCGCCCGATCCTGAAGATTATATTCACCGCATTGGTCGTACAGCACGGGCAGCCACCACCGGCACGGCTATTACATTTATCAATGACATGGATCAACGCAAGTTTTTCCGCATTGAAAGTTTGATTGGAAAGGAGGTTCCTAAACTAGCATTGCCAGCTGAGTTAGGGGCAGGTCCTGTTTATAATCCGGAAGCAAGAACGTACAGCCAGGGGAGTGGAAACGGGAAGAGCAAGAGCGCTGGTAATAAGAAACCTTTTCGTGGTAAGAGACGTCCCGATCAGCGGCCACGCTCTTAATTTCTATATAATAGAGGGTGATAAATTCCTACTTTTTTAAGAGAGCCGAAATCATTTCAGTAAAGTAAGTACCATAGTAAGGTCCCACCCAGTTTAGTGTCATCACTTCTTCCTTCCGGATAGTTTCGTAATGTTCATCTTCCGTGATGTATCCAGCATAGTCGCCATTAAAGCTGGTGATGATTAATTCCTTATTGTTTGCAGCAGCCAGTTCAGAAAGCTTCTTTGTTACGAAAAGTTCTCCCGAAAAATCACACGGTGTTCCAATCAGAATAATATTTCCAATTTCAAGGTATGTAAGTTCACCCTGCATGGGATTCAGCAACGAAGAGAATACCCAGTTGCGCAGCTTCCAATCTTTTGAAATTCGAAGTTGTGAAGGACCAAACTGAATTGGGATGTGTGAAGCTTTGATTACTACCGAATCTGTTTGACTACGTTCCGTTGCCATTGAAATTTTTTCCTGCAACACGTCTCCCGCTTTGGCTACCAATTCAAACTCTGTCTCACTCAATCCGGTTAACCGGTGACTGCCCACCATACCAGCCATAAAAATCCCAAAGGAGTTGCTTTTCTCTTGTAATGCTTCCAGCAACGCAGAAGGATAGTCGCCCGAAAGCTGTTTACTTTTTTTACTGATGCTGGTAGCGTGAGCACTGTAGGTGATCAGGTGAGCGGTGCTACTGTCATTGCGAATTAATTTAAAGCCCCGCAGCCAGCCATCATAAGGGGCTCCTTTCACCAGGCGGTTCTCTGCATATTCATGAGCATCGACTTGCCAATAAGATAGATGTGACGGTTTCATCGATTGCTCAATCGACTTTATTTCTGAGATTAACTTCGCGGCAATTTCATTAACCCATTCTTCTTCGTAGCTACCCAAAACCAATTCGCCAGCCACAGAATCATGCCAGCCTCCAATGCCATTGTGTGTGTGGGTGGCGCTGAAGTATAGAAATGGTTTTATGCGAAAGTCTTTTGATATCAATTCATTCAGTTTTTCTTTTAATGCAGGTGGAAAGAGCAATAGATCTACACTGATTAGATAGAAAGACCTGCTTCCATTGTTGATGCCTACAAGACGGGCATATAATGAGTCATGCACGTTTTCAAAGGCCGGTCGCATGGTATAACCCGCCATTGGCATTGGGTTATCAGGTGTGATAGAGACCTTTCCCCATCCGGATTTAAGTTTTTTAGTGGGCTTGTAGGAAGCAGGCTTCAGCGTATCGAGTACGCTCATCATGTTATAATGGAACCCTTGTTCTTTTAAAGGAGTTCGATCAATAGGTGCAACCAGCGAAAACATGATTATAGCAAATGCTGCAATCACGATGAGTAGTCCCTTCAGCCAACGGTTCATTGGCAGTTGACTCGTTCAGTCATTATTTTTCGATAATGGTAAATTCTGTTCTGCGGTTAAGCTGACGACCAGCGCGGGTTTTATTGTCCGAGATAGGTTTATCAGGTCCGTATCCGGCAACCGTAATGCGCGACTCATCGATTCCTGATTTAACTAAATGCTTTTTAACCGCCTCTGCTCTTCTCTGACTAAGACCAACATTGTAAGGATATGAACCCATATTATCGGTATGACCACTTATTTCAACTTTTACAGAACCAGCCGTCTTCATGATCTGTTCCAGGTACAAGATATCTTCAAATGATTTGGGGATTGCACTATCATGCCCAAAGTAGACGTTCAGTGTGCGTCTGTAATTCACCTCGATTTTATCAAGATAGATAGTATCACTTAGTACCGGATTTTGTAAAGGGGAACCTGAGAAATAATAGGACGATGAATAGGGGATGTAGTCATTGCTGGACACAAGTAATTTATACCTGGCTGCCTTGTTTGACAGATTCTTCATCTCGGTCTGATACGTGCCTGGTTTGATTTCATTAAAACGAATGTCTTCGCCCTGACTGGAAGAAAGATTAACCGTTGCGTTAAGTGGCTTGTGTGAATCACCTTCGGCTACAAATACAGAAAACAGAATTGAAGTGGGGCCTGTTACTACAGTTGGAGTAACCACCGTTGGCCTTGCCAACGCTGGCATTTCATCTTCCAGAGCCAACACGGCATCTGCAAAATCAGGCTGAGTATAAGCAGGCTCTTTCCAATTGCGAATATCGATTTTGTAAATATCCTGTTCACCAATTCCTTCTTGTCGTACTGAGGAGATATAGGCAAAATCTTCATCGCGAGTCAATACGATGTAAATATCATTTTCAACAGAATTGATAGGGTATCCCATATTGATGGGTCTTTCCCATAGATCTTTTTCAGCATTATAGGCGGTTCGGTAAATGTCCAGATCGCCCATGCCCGCATGCCCATTAGAACTAAAGTAAAGATGCTTGCCACTGGCTGAAACAAAAACCCCATCCTCATCCATATCGGTGTTAACAAGTTTGCCCAGGTTTTGTGGATTGCTCCAACGGCCTTTTGAATCTTTGGTACACATATAAACATCAGTACCCCCATAGCCGCCCGGGCGATTGCTACTGAAAAATAATTTCTGGCCATCGGCTGTGATGGATGCAGAGTTCTCGATGTATTCAGAATTAATCTCCAACTCTTCAGGATCTGTCCACGTGCCATCTGGTTTTAAATACGAAGCGAGTATATCACCTCCGTTTGAGTCGTGATACAAAAGCATTTCTTTACCATCGGGCGACAGGTTTACACTGGCATTGTGATAATTGTTATTCAGCGGACCAGATAAATTTTTGGCTGGAGTCCATTTACCATCAACCTTGCGACTGTAGAAAATCTCCTCATAATATTCATTGTCGGCTGCAATGCGATCATTCACGTTGCCTTCTGGCCTCCGGGTTGTAAATACCATGAAATCTTCATCCGCATTTATGGTAGGTGCATAATCGGGCCACTCAGAGTTTATATTGTCATCCAGGTGGGCAAGGGTTACATCCACCGGTTGGGCCTTCATGATCTTGGCGTTGTTGCACTCAAATATTTTCCTATTTACTTCATTTATCCTTTTTGATTTCTCATAATCAAGAGAGCGCGATAGTAAACGACTGTAGCGGGTGTAAAGCAAAAT
>DAOOCD010000270.1:0-2062 GCA_035408225.1 Cyclobacteriaceae bacterium
CCAACCCCGTAGGGGTTTACTATCTGTAGCCACGGATGCAATCCGTGGATAATGATGCAATATAAATACCTCGCACCACGGCAGAGATCAAATTAAGAATCCATATCGTCTTGGCGAGTAAGGTGTAAATTGGATAAGCCCAGAATATATTTAGTCAGATGCGCTATCCAACCCCGTAGGGGTTTACTATCTGTAGCCACGGATGCAATCCGTGGATAATGAAGCGATATAAATACCTCGCGCCACAGCAGAGATCAAATTAAGAATATGCACGCGTTGGCGCGAAATAGATGAATTAAATAAAGTGGTCTTAGTGTGCCTATATTCTAAAGACACATGAATCAATCTCCTACCAAGACTTTCTTTTAAAGCCTCTCGATGGTATTAGTAAAATTAAAAATCCTCCTCACTCTTTAGCTCGAAGGTATCGGTATTGCTGTCCAACACCTTCCCATCTTCACATTTAAGCACCCGGGCGGGGAATCTCTTTATAAGGCCGTAGCTATGAGTGGCCATCAACACCGCTGTACCACTTTTATTTATCTGCTGAAATATTTTCAAGATGCCACTCGACACTTCCGGGTCCAGGTTTCCGGTTGGCTCATCCGCAATCAAAATCAAAGGCTCGTTGATCAGGGCCCGGGCAATCACAACGCGCTGTTGTTCGCCACCGGAAAGTTGGTGCGGCATCTTTTTCTCAACCGATCCTAATCCTACCTGCATCAATACTTCCGCCAAACGATTTTTCATTTTGGCATTGTCTTTCCAGCCCGTGGCTTTCATTACAAAGTTCAGGTTTTCACCTACCGTGCGATCTGGGAATAATTGAAAGTCCTGAAAGATGATTCCTATTTTTCTTCTGAGTAATGGAACCTGGTGAGGTTTTATTTCTCGAATATTAAAACCAGCCACACTGATATCTCCAAGCCGCAAGGGAAGATCTACATAGAGCGTTTTTAGTAACGATGTTTTTCCGGACCCGGTTCGGCCAATAAGAAATGCAAATTCTCCTTTATCGATTTCAAAACTGATTTCATTCAGCACCGTATTGTGATCCTGAAAGATGCTGGCTTCTTTAACTCGTACAACCGGATCAGATGAAAACATTATTTATCTAACTGCTTATGTCTTGCTGCCTAAGTGTTTCTTCTTTACGCTTTCCGCTTTAAGCCTTCGACTTTTTGCTTTAAGCTGTGCGCTTTCATTCATTACCCATTCACCTTCTTATGATCCGCTAAAAACTTCTCAAGTCCGCTATCCGTTAGAGGATGCTTCAGGAGGGCCATGATGACACTTAGTGGACAAGTTGCTACATCGGCACCAATCTCTGCACACTTGATCAGGTGCATGGTATGCCGTACGCTGGCGGCAAGTATTTCAGTACCATAACCATAGTTATCGTAAATGAGACGGATCTGTGCAATCAACTCAAGTCCATCCTGTGAGATGTCATCAAGTCTGCCAATAAAAGGGGACATATAGCTGGCTCCGGCTTTGGCAGCAAGCAAAGCCTGGCCTGCTGAAAATACAAGTGTGCAATTGGTGCGTATGCCTTCACTTGTAAATTTCTTTATGGCCTTAACACCATCTTTAATCATCGGCACTTTAACCACAATTTTGTCGTCAATTTTAGCCAGTTCCTTTCCTTCCCGGATGATACCGTCAAAATCAGTGGCAATTACCTCGGCACTCACGTTGTTATCAACGATATTACAAATGGCTTTGTAATGGGCCATGATTTTTTCTTTGCCGGCAATGCCTTCTTTAGCCATTAGGGAAGGATTGGTTGTTACCCCATCCAATACACCCAGGTCATAGGCTTCTTTAATTTCATTCAGGTTGGCAGTGTCGATAAAGAACTTCATACGTTGTGGTTTTAATGCTTGCAAAATTAACCCAAAAAACGAAAAAACCTTCCCAGGTTTAGTCTTGAGAAGGTTAGTAAAAAAGTGGCAAACCGAACATCGCACCGCTACAACCGCCTACCCTTGCTACCTTCCGGTCCTGGGGGAGTTCAGCAGGAGCTGGTCGTGCCGATTTGCCGGGACAAAGGTAATAAAAT
>DAOOCD010000270.1:2162-4625 GCA_035408225.1 Cyclobacteriaceae bacterium
AATCTAAGCCAGGCCTGACAAATAAAGATTGAACTCAAGCGCGTTTACCTCGATAAATCCATCGGCTTTTAAATCTTCAAAAATCTCTTCATCAAATTCTAAATCCCGGATTTGAACTCCATCTTTTTCAACCGTTATTTCGGAGCCCTTTAAATGGATCGGATTGACCTTAACCAGAATTTTTGCAACCTTGGCCTCCTTTTTAAAATATTGATGTACGATATTGTTTTCTTTTCCCATAGATGTCAGCGCAAGGTATAAATCCCCGTCAAATTCCCGAACGGCTAGAAACGCAAAGGTTGGTCTTGCACCGGCTGCGCTACGAAGATGCGGAAGAAATCTTTTATACGTATGCGAGTAAGCCTGAATGTACCCGATTTGTTACCTGGCCAACGCATCAATCGGTAAAGGATACGCGCGAATATTTGAGGCGAACCATTCCAGCGTGGGAGCAGGGAATTGATTTTTCATATGGTATCCGTCTGCAAGCCAATGGCCGGTTGATTGGTAGTTGTGGTTTCCTGAATGACTCCGGCAAAATCCAGATTGGTTATATCTTCGGACCCATACACTGGAATAACGGTTATGCAACAGAAACCACTTGTAGCTTGATTGAAATGCTTAAATCCCAACCCGGAGTATTTCGTATTGGATCTTTTGTCGATGCTGAGAACTTGGCATCAGGTAAAGTATTACTAAAGGCAGGGATGCAGGAAGAAGCAGTGTTGCGTCAATGGTGTCGGTTTCCTAATCAGGGTAATGAGCCAAAGGATTGTATTCTTTTTAAGCTTCCTTAATAGGATCCTCCGGATCCCCACATTCTCACGTGAGGGTTAGTATTTCATGAGGCTGGTGTTAACTAGGTCATTGAGCTGAATGGAATGAAGGAGTTTCTCTTCCAGGGTAGTTGCCCATGTATTCATATAAACTATTACATCTTTTTTTACATTGTGTTTTAAGTTACGATGGCCAGGCGGAAGGGCATTCAATACGGTAGGATCTGATAACTTTTCGAGATGACTTAATTCTTCGAGTGTAAAACCAAAGGCGAGGAGTTCTGAAATTAAATCGTCTATGGGTAGCCCACTTGTTGGGCAATAATCATGGAGTTGCTCAGACCAGTCACCGTGGCGCTGCATCGCCCTTCGATGTATTTCTTCTTTGGTCAGCATTGTAATTTCCTGGGCTAAAAAACCACAGTTACACAAACCCATATGGCCCCATTGGTAAGTACTGCTGGACTCTATTTTTTTAGCGACTTTTCTTAATACCTCAATCTTTTCTACGCGCATAGGATGATAATTTTTATGGGTTAATATCTCGATTGGTCATTAAAACTTTGCGTCTTAGCGGTTCGTTACTTAAAGTCCCCATTACTCTAAAGTAAATCTTCACCATTCTTACACCTTTTTATTAACCAAATTTCTGATTTTTTGTTCCCTGGCTCCGCTGGAAGATTAGTAGTTGTGCCTCCGTATAGCATGGTCATTTAATTAATCAATCTTCTTAAAAGACAATCCGAAGATTTGGTGGATAGTAAACCCTTTGCTATACTTGCTGCATAATTTTAAATTTACTCAATGGGAAGGGGCGATAAAAAAACAAAAAAAGGCAAACGGACGATAGGTTCATTTGGTGTTTCCAGAAACAAAAACAAGATCAAGGCTAGATTGAAGCGTGTTGCTTCTAAAAAGCCTCAGGCAGCAACGGTTGTAGCGACAGAAGCAAAACCTAAAAAAGCAGCTCGTAAAAAGGCTGATGCTTAAAAATGACGACTAGCATTCATATGGCTTGGTGGTGGCACAAATCGAAACCCGATATGTGAGCAGCCTTGCTATGTAATATTTATTGCCGAAGGCCCGCTGTTCACAGCGGGCCTTCTTATTTTATCACAAGTCGTCAGACCGGTTTTCGCGGTCAGACGACTGACGAATAAACGAAAAAATGAAATGACCTATAAACTTAAGACATACTCCAAACGACTGCTGGCCGACACCATCACTCCGGTTAACATTTACCTTAAACTAAGAGATGTTTTTGCCGGGAGTATTCTACTGGAGAGTTCTGATTACCACGGCAATGAAAACAGCTTATCATTTATTTGTTGCGAACCATTGGCCACGTTTAAAGTGGTTGATCAACGTGCTGAAATTCATTATCCCGGCAATGAGGTTCAAAAAATTGAACTATCGAAAGCAAATAAAGTGGCCGAATTGCTCGAAAAATTCAGGAATTCGTTTTGCCCTGATACTACTGTAAATGCTAAATATCCGCATGACGGCCTCTTTGGTTACATGGCTTATGATGCAGTGCGGTATTTTGAAGACCTGGAACTTCAGAAAACCGAAGCCGGCTTACCGGATTTGATTTATTCAGTGTACCGGTATGTTATTGTTGTAGATCACTTCTTTAATGAACTGACCTTGTTCGAACATCGGCTTGATGAGGGTAAAGAGAGCCTGA
>DAOOCD010000271.1:0-4613 GCA_035408225.1 Cyclobacteriaceae bacterium
CCAACAAAACTCCGGTTTCGTTTTGTCAGAAAACGAAAAGCAATTCTTAAAACAATGGCGGATTGAATCTACCACGCAGGATTCTTCCGATGGATCAACTATATCAACAGCTGGATTCAATGATTCTGCCTGGGTAAAGGCTGAAGTGCCCACATCCGTGCTGAATGCTCTGGTAAAAGCAGGTATTTACCCCGACCCGCATTTCGACCTGAATGACCTGCAAATCCCTGATGCCTGCGATACATTCAATGAAAAAATGGGTCTGGCAAAATATAGCCATATCAAAGGTGTTGACAACCCGTTTAAAGATCCGTACTGGTTCAGGACGACATTCAGAATACCTGCCGAAAAGAAAGGCAAACGGGTGTGGCTGAACTTTGACGGCATCAATTACCGGGCCGATGTTTGGCTGAATAGCAAACAAATTGCCAGTTCAACTGACATGGCCGGTATGTTCAGGAGGTTTCAATATGATATTAGCGATCAGGTGAATTTTGAAGGACAAAACGTACTTGCAGTCAAAATACACCAGGTTGACCATGTTGGTACGCCAAATCCCGGCTACCAGTTTGAAGTTTTTGGTCCAAGCCGCGGTTGGGCTGAGGACATTTTTAAAGACGTTACAATAAAATTTATGGCAGGATGGGATTGTGCCCCGGTCGTACGCGATCGCAACATGGGTCTTTACCAGGATGTATTCCTTACCTACTCTGGTGATGTTACCATTGTTGACCCGTATATTATTACCGATTTGCCACTCCCTGACACGACCAAGGCTGAAATTTACATTTCCGCCGGGCTGAAAAACTCAGGAACCATAGCACAAAAAGGTGTTCTCAGGGGTAGTATTGACATGTTGAAAGTCATTGACTTCTGCACCTACAAAAAAGAGATGCCGGGCAACATGAATACAGTAACATTCGAGAAAGCAATTGAAATCCCTGCCGGGCAAACGGTAAAAGTTTCATTTTCACCCAAGGATTTCAAGCAGTTAACTATCAAAAATCCGCATTTGTGGTGGCCCAACGGATATGGCAAGCAGTACCTGCATAACCTCAATCTTACATTCGAGACGAACGGTACATCTTCTGATGTTAAAAATACGACCTTCGGTATCCGTGAGCTTGGGAGCACGTTGAAAGAACTTAATGGGGAGTTTGGAAGGGTGTTTTTAGTAAACGGTCAACGGGTATTTTGCCGTGGCGGGTGGATACAACCAGATATGATGCTCGACATGAGTAAGAAACGCATGTACGATGAAGCACGCTTACTTGCAGAATCGGGGGTAAACATGATAGCTAATGAAGATATGCCTGCCCCGCCCGAATACGTAATGGAAACATATGACAAGTACGGCCTGATGATGTGGGAAACATTTTACCAATGCTGGACAAGCTACCCTGGTACTGAGACTTTTAACAACCCTGTCGATACCAAGCTTTCGCTTGAAAACTCTTTTGATATCGTGAAAAGGTATCGCAACCACCCAAGCCTTACAATCTGGGCCATGCAGTGCGAAACCATGATACGTGAAGATTTATATGTACCATTAAGAAAATACATCAAGGAACATGACACAACCCGTATTTTTATTGCTTCTTCAAGTATAGGCTGGGATGTTGACAAGCTCACCCCTTACATAAAGCCTGATCTGCCAACCGGGATGACCGATGAGGGGCCGCCCGATTATACTTGGTATCCTCATGATTACTATTATCGCAAGGTACTGGAAGTTAAGGATCAGATGTTCCGGAATGAAATGGGCGTCCCTGCAGTTTCTACCCTGGGGAGCATGAAAAAATACATTTTCGACCTCGGTTCTGGGCCAAAAGACAGTCTCTACCCGCTTGACAAAGCATGGGCTTACCATGATGCCGTAGATGGTGATGACGATATCTACAGCACATATGACAATGCCATCCGTTCTCAATATGGCCAACCGCAAACTGTTGAAGACTATTTGCGATGGGCTCAATACGTTAATGCAGGGAGCTATCGGGCCATGTTCGAAGCGGCCAACCACCGTATGTGGGATATTACTTCGGGGGTTATGATATGGAAACTGAATGCCGTGTGGCCACAGGTGCTCTGGCAAATTTACGATTGGTTTTTGAACCCCAATGCAGCTTATTATTATACCAAAAAAGCACTGGAACCTCTTCATATACAGCTGAATGAACTCGATTATACAGTTTCGGTAATAAACACCCGGCACAAGAGCCATAAAAACCTTACAGCAATTGTGAAAGTATTCAACCTCGACATGACAGAACAATGGCATAAAGAACAGAAATTCACTATTGAAGCCGACCGTTATAAGGAGCTCTTTAAAATTCCTGAGCTGCAAGGTTTGAATTTGGCTTATTTTGTAAGGCTCCAGCTAAAAAACAATAAGGGAGATGTCGTTTCAGATAACTTGTATTGGTTGTCATCGAATAAAGAACAAGTCGATCTTCGTGCTATAGCAGGACTATCCAAAACTGAACTTGATATTTCGCACGTTATCAAATCGGATGGCGAAGAATACATGGTCATTGCACGAATAAAAAACAACAGCAACAAAGTTTCATTCTTTAACCGGTTCATGATCACCAAAGGGGAAGGCGGCGATGAAGTATGGCCAACGTTCTGGAGCGATAATTTCGTTACGTTGTTTCCAGGGGAGGAAAAAGTATTGACTGCGCGCTTTGCCAAACAAGACCTCGATGGGAAAGAAGCAATGATGGTATTGGATAAGGATTTTTAGCCAATGGGGCCTGAAGTATGGAGTTTGAAACATGAAGTATTTCATCATTGCTGTCTAATTAACAAATTGTGACTCAATACTTTAACTTTAGACTTGCGACTCTTTGGAGTGGCAATATAAGAGTAGGAAAATATTAAGATTCAATTTGACAATAGTCCAAAAAACTAAAACATGAAACGCAGGGAATTTATTAATAAAGCAGCATTGGGCAGCATCGCGCTTCCATTGTTTTCGCCTGATTTCAACATTGAAAGTAAAGGGAAAAGCGATATTAAAGTCGGTTTTTCAACGGTTGATCTCAGGGATTGCATCATAAGCGATACCGGATACCGTTACCCGCTTGAAGCAAAGTGCATGGTCTTGGAAGAAGGCAAACTAAACGTTCTTTTGTATGCGCTTGATTTTGGAGAGGTTCATTTGGGATTTTGTGAAGACGTTCAGGCAAAAATTGGACGAACATTTAATATCAGTCCCGAATCAATCCTGCTCCACACTACGCATACGCATAGTGGCCCCTGGGACCATGGGCAGGGCGAACGGATGATCGATGCCACCAAACTGGTTGAATTACTGACACAAACAGCAAACAATGCCTTTTCAAATGCCAAGCCTGCCAAACTGAAGATCGGAGAAGAAAATGTTGGTAAACGGTTAAGCGTCCATCGGCGGGGCGATACCAACACAGGCATGGGCATACAAACGTACTGGTTTGGTTACGAATATAATGAAGGCGATGACCGGCCGGAAGCGTCGGCATTGATTAATGAAATGTCATCGCGATGGATGGGCAAATTGGGTAATTATAAAAGTTGTGAAGAAAAGGTATATTTCGACCGCGAAGTGGATCCCTGGGTGCAGGTCATGTATTTCGTTGATCTCAAGGACAAGCCATTAGGAAGCATTGTCAGATTCTCGGCACATCCTCACCAGGCATCATTCTTCAGAGAGTCAATGTGGGATCCCGATTTTCCCGGACGAACTAGGAATTACCTTGAAAAGGAACTTGGCGGACATTGCTTGTTCCTTCAAGGCGGAAGTGGCAACCTTGTGCCAAAAGAACGTGTAAAATACCAATTATGGGATGATTATAAATTCAATGAAGTGTACCTCGGTCCCCTGAGCGAATTTCATGCAATTGACGAAAATGAGCTGCTTGCCGACATTGACCGTATCGGGAAAGAAATAGCCAGTGCAGCCATCACTGCTCTCCAAAGAGCACATTTTACCAGGCTCAACGGATTTCGCTATAAATTTTCAATGTTCGACGTTCCCTTAGATCCATCACTTCCCGCATCAGCAGAAGAAATCGAGGTCATTCGCAAAGCTCTCACCAGGGAATATTACAACTTTCTGGCTGCTAACGGAGATCTTAGTGAACTCAGGAGGCTGGCAAATGTACTCAACTGGCTTGACTGGGGCGCTTATTATGCCCTTGGGCTTATTACCCAAACCGATAGGATCAATGGCTTTAAGCCTGCCCCCTACTCTGTGTTAAGGCTAAACGAAACGCCAATTGTATTTATGAATTCTGAAGTTTCAGTTGAAACATCCCTCGCCCTTCGTGAGCAATTTAAAACGCAAAAACCATGGATTGTAAGCCTTACTGGGGGTACCTTATCATATATGCCCACCGACAAGATGATTGATGAAGGCGGCTATGAAGGCCGTAATACCCTTATTGCAAAAGGAACAGAACCAAAAGTCAGGAGGCATATAACCGAGATGTTGACAAAATCTTAAATACCGCATAAATTTATAAGCAGGTTAATTTCAGGCCTTCTCAATTACACTGAAAGGAAGCTAATAGAATTCGCGAGGTAACATTAACTATAACTATTAATATCATGAAAAGATTACTGTTCATTCT
>DAOOCD010000272.1:0-4606 GCA_035408225.1 Cyclobacteriaceae bacterium
GATTACAGCGGTGGTTTGGTATTTCTATGATCCAACTCGTATGTGGCTGGTTTTAACTTCAGTTTTAATGGTAGCCTGTCCATGTGCATTAGCTTTGGCAGCTCCCTTTACCTTTGGAAACATGCTTCGGGTTTTTGGCCGTCATGGTTTTTATTTGAAGAATGCAGAAGTAATTGAACGGATGGCCACGATTGATTCTGTTGTTTTCGATAAAACAGGCACCATTACTCATGGGGCAGCCAATGTTAAGTTTGTTGGTGTGGTGGACGATCAGGAACTTGGCTGGATCAAATTGCTTACATCGGCCTCCACTCACCCACTTAGTAGTTTAATTGCAAAGAGTATTTCGCACGATACCACACTATTTGTTGAAGAATTTAAAGAGCGTGCTGGCAAAGGGGTACAAGGAATAATAGCTGGAATAATTGTGAAAGTGGGGTCTGCTTCTTTTACAGGATTTGACGGAGTAATCACCGATTTATCTTCCAAGGTGTTCGTATCAATTGACGGTCAGGTACGTGGATATTTTCATATTGAGACTTCAGTAAGGCCTCAGATGCGCGAAGTGGTCGCGAACCTGGGTAAGCGATGTGTGGCTATGCTTTCCGGTGACCACAATGTAGAGGAGGACCGAATGAAAAAGATTTTTCCTGTGCATACCAAATTGTTATTCGATCAATCTCCCCACGATAAGCTTGGTTATATCTCATCCCTGCAGCAAGGCGGGGCCAGAGTCATGATGATTGGTGATGGACTGAATGATTCAGGCGCTCTGCAACAAAGTGATGTAGGGGTGGCGGTCACCGATGATACTGGTGTATTTACTCCTGCCTGTGATGGTATTCTGGCGGGTGAAAGAATGGGTCAACTGGATCTATTTCTCAAGTTAAGCCGGTCGGCTACTACAATTCTAAAGTTCGGATTTGCTATTTCATTTTTCTATAATATTATAGCGTTGAGTTTTGCTATCGGGGGCTATTTAACTCCTTTAATAGCGGCCATTTTAATGCCCATAAGCAGTATTAGTGTAGTAGGATTTAGTACAATAGCTGTAACATTATTGGCCAACAGGACTTTTAAAGTAAAAAAATAAAGATGCTGATTATCATCCTGCTCATCGCGATTTCACTAGCCATAGCAATCCTTTTCCTGGTTGCGTTTATCTGGAGTATGAAGAGCGGCCAGTTTGATGATACTTACGGACCTTCTGTGCGGATGTTGTTTGATGATAAGAAGAAGAAAAAGGATGTGACCCCTGAGAACTCAAAAAGCTAGGTCAAGTTTCTCACATTCTACGATTTTTGGCCTGAAATCAACTATTTTCATTAGAATGCTTTCCTACTCTTGGCCTTGATGGATATTTTTTGGATTGTATTAGGTGGAATTTTTATTGCTGTCGGTATAATTGGCTGCTTTATACCTATTCTTCCGGGACCTCCGTTAGCTTTCATCGGACTATGGATTCAACAAATAAAGTCGCAGGAACCCTTCTCAACTAAATTTCTTTGGCTTTGGGCTGGCATTACTTTGCTTGTAACTGCTATGGATTATTGGGTGCCTGTCTATAGCACAAAAAAGTTTGGAGGTAGCAAGTATGGCATCTGGGGCTGTACGATAGGTTTATTTCTCGGGCTTTGGATGGGGCCATTTGGAATTATCATAGGTCCTTTTCTTGGAGCTTTTATAGGTGAGATACTTGCCAATCAAAATTCTGGAAATGCTTTTCAGGCAGCTATAGGATCATTCATTGGATTTCTTTTAAGTACACTCTTTAAGTTAATTGCTTGCCTGGTGATGCTTTGGTATTGGGTAGAAAGTTGGTAATAAAAAACTCCTGAATTTCTTCAGGAGTTTGGGATTTCAAGGTTATCAAATCTTAATCAAATCCAATCATCATAAAGGCCCCCCAATAGATTGGTTCAGGGTACTCTACTCTGAGTTCTTTCTTCGCATCAATAAAACTTTGGCGAAGATTATTAGTGTTTAGCCATTTCCGGTAGAAATTAAGGATGAGTTTTTGCGTTGCCTCATCATCCACTTTGAACATACTCATGATTAGTACTTTCGCACCTGCCACTAAAAATGCCCGCTGTAAACCATATACACCTTCACCATTCGAGATTTCACCCAACCCGGTTTCGCACGCACTCAGCACAACCAGATCAGTCTGATCTAGGTTCAAGCTCATGGCTTCATAGGCAGTGAGAATACCACTCTCCATATTATAGTTGTACTTTGTTTTGTTCAGTACATCTCCTGCTCCGGTTAGTAAAAGTCCTGTTTTTAAGAGAGGGTTTTCAGTTACCGTTGCTTCACTTTCAGTAAGGCTTTCTAACTCATCAGGATTAACAGCGGGTGTATAAAAGCCGTGTGTTGCAATGTGAAATATTTTAGGACTGGCAAGCACTTTCACTTGATCTTCACTGGCTGATTTTTCAATGTATTCATCAGTAACCCAGCCTTTTTGCTTTAACAATTCCTGTAATTCCTCAACTTCCTTTTCAGTGCCTGGGAGCTGAGGAATGTTTCGGTTTGTCGAAGCAGTCATGTAGAAGGTTGGATTTCCAAACATAGTTGCTGTTTTGGAACTGGCCACTGTTTTAGATTTTACTTTACGTAGATACAAATCCTTGGTATTGCTAACCATTATAACATTGGCATTGTCAATCAAGTATCGTCCATCAGGCGTAGGGATGGCCTCCAGATTGATCTGATTATAAACACCATCGGCTGAGAGATAAATCGTAGCTGCAGTACCAATCGCTTTCTGTAGCGGTTCCCAAAATACTCCATAGGAATATTGATCAGGTATTTTGCCAATGATTGAGTTTCTATAGTAGCGGAAAAACCGAGTTTCCATCCGATGACCTTCTGGCATAACAACTACTTTAGGCCGTGCGTTATCATTTTTTATATATAAGGCCGCATAGATTACCGAATCGGTAAAGGAATGATTGAAGTAGCGGTACCTGATAATTTCAACCGCTACTTCATTTTTATTAATCGATTTTTGAACATCCTGGTATTTGATTTTCTTGTTATCAAAACTCTGACCAAATAATTCAGACTTTTGACTAATCTCTTTTTCCAATTTCTCGACTTCTTCATTTAACGCATTCGGATCAATACCATTTTCAGTTAGTTGCTGAGTACTCATAGAAAGGGCATTGGTGAGGAATTCCTTCTTTTCAATCCACAGGCTGTAAGAAGTCTTCAGATTTTCATCTGTGCTATTTAAAATTCGCTCCCTGATTTTTATGGACGAACTTAACAACAATGCTTTGGTCAGCAATTGGTAGTCGTATACTTTACCGCTTAGATCTTTAAAGTCCTCTAGTTGACTGAAGGCAAGGGTATTGTAAAATTCAAAGTCGCCTTTAATGGTATTCCAGTATTTTGCTTTCTCGCGCTCACTCAATGCCGGGAAATATTGCTTAATAAATACTTCGTAGTTGTTGAGTGCTTCTTCAATATTTTTCTTGGCCTTCTTAAAGTCTTTTTCCATGTAATATACTTTCGCTTGCTTGGAAAGAATTTTTACATATTCAGGGTGGGTACGGCTAAAATATTTTTCATAGATGTCACGGGCGCTAGTATAAAATACTTCAGCTTGTTTGTAGTTTTTTAACTGGTAGTAAACATCTCCGCTAAGGGTATAGATGGCTGCTGCATTAATATTCGTTTTGGTCCCTGTCTTGGCACGCCAGATTGCTTCTGCCTGAGTGAGTACGCTAAATGCTTCGCTGTATTTTTTTTCTGAGATTTTAACAGTTGCCACGCTTTTCAAAATCTCAGCATACTGGGGATTCTCCTTACCAAGTTTATTACCCATTATCTCCCGCGCTTCGGCAAGAATTTTTTCAACTTCTGCTGGCTTATCGCCTTTATAAAATTTAATAAGGGCTAGTTGTGCAAGGGATTTCGCTACTTCAATGTGATTGCGTCCAAATTGCTTTTCCTGGCTAGCCAGGGCCTTGAGTGTCATTTCTTCTGCTTTTTCGTAATCACCAATTGCGTAGTCAATATCGGCTAGTAGTTTTTGAGTAGGTGCGGTCTTGGTGGATCGCTCGCCATAAACTTCCGTAGCAATTTTATTTACCCGCTGAGCGATTTTCTCGGCTTGCGTATAATCTCCTTTGGCGAGGTCCAATCGGCCCTGGTCAACTAAAGGATCAATGAGCCTGATAGAGTTAGTTCCATATAGTTTTTCAGATTCGGCAATCAACTTGGTAAGAATTTCCTCTGTCAAAGAGTATCGTCCTAATTGAATAAACAAGGAGGAAAGTTCACGTGCTGTTGTTAATTCATCAAGCCCGACTAACGTGTTATTCGCACGACTGATAATTCTAGCTGAACGATCGAGAGCATCTTCCGCTTCATCAAACATTCCCTTTATTCCAAAAAGAGTGGCTTGAGCTTCAATTGCTCGTACAAGAAAAACTTTCTTGGAATCATCTTTCCGGAATTCTTCCAGAATTTTTAAGGAGGTGTTAATATGCTCTTCAGCTTTTTCGTAAAGACCCAGTTTGATTTCAAGACGGGCTATGTTGGGTAATTCAGCTGCGTATTGATAGTCAGTCTTACTATATTTAGACGCAGCTACGTA
>DAOOCD010000273.1:0-4514 GCA_035408225.1 Cyclobacteriaceae bacterium
TGCTCAACGCGCAAAAACTTTTGCAAATCAAAGTGCTGCGATAGATAGGCAATGGAAGGGTGACCCGGAACCAGTTGTACATCCGGACCTTTTACTTTTTCATTGCTGAAGTACACTGCACCGGAATCAGGCTGTATCAAACCGGCAATTATTTTCAATAAGGTACTCTTACCAGAACCCGTTTCGCCAGCGACAGCAATTTTCTGAAACTCCTGAAGCGTAAATGAAATCTCCTGAAGCACAAAACCAGTTTCACTTGATTTACCTATTCCCCCAACGTTTAATAACTCCATGCTTTAACTTTAAATATGTTTACCTCAGTCGTTGAAACCAGTCTGTTTTTTCATGCTAGCTAACCTGGCTATTAGTATAGAGAGCCTTCGACCCCGATTCATCGGGGAGGCTGACATTAATATATTCGTTTGTGTAACATAGATTCGTAATTCTAAATTCGTCATTCAAGCTAATATTCTTCCATCACCTTCCAGAGTTGATCGAATTCCTTCAGGAAGGATTTTACAACACCTCCCTCTTTCGTTAGCAAGATATTCTCATGGTTGAATCGGGCTGCGCTGCGGGTCCAGTTATAACTTCCCGTAATCAGCGCTTTACCATCTATCACCATAAACTTGTGGTGCATGTGGTTAGCTGTTCGATCCATTTTCACAGAGATACCCTGGCTAGCAATTTGCTCAATGTCAGATCCCTCATCCAATGACTTATCGTTGTCAGTAATTATTTTTATATCCGTTCCCCGTTTATGCGAAGTGAGAATGGCATCCGTTATAACATCATCGCTGATAGTAAATACGCAAATCTGAAGTTGATTAACGGCTGATTGAATCTGGCTGATGATCACATTCCGGCACGCCTCGCCCGGACTAAAATAGGCATCTGAAGTGGATGCAGCAGGACTTATCAACGCGCTGTTGGCATCTTTAATCCAATCTACCATAAACTTATAGTTGGCCGGAGTTACCTTTTCATTGGCGAGCTCATAGATTTTGCTTCGTAGGAAATTTAGCTGATGTTCATCCAGCGGTCTTCCAGTGACAAGTTCCTTCAATGACTTCCTTTCGACTTTCGATAAAAAATCGTCTTCGATGCTGCGCTTTAGATGCTCGATAATTTCTTCCATGGGGTGTAGTTGTTGTCAGTAATTTACGAAGGTATTTTGCAAAATAGCTTTAAAAATGAGAGGCATCCGAAAAGGAAAAAAATAATATCTTTGCGCCCCTGTCTACTATCAGGCAGGCTTATTTTAGAATGCATGATCTCAGTTGATTCCGTAACAGTAGAATTTAGTGGCTCTGTCCTTTTTAGTAACATCACCTTTAATATTAATGATACTGACCGTATTGCCCTTATGGGTAAAAACGGGGCCGGTAAATCAACCTTGTTGAAAATTATTGCCGGAGTTAATAAACCTACGCGGGGCAAGATTTCTGCCCCTAAAGACGCGGTAATTGCATACCTGCCACAACACCTGCTCACCGAAGATGATTGCACTGTGTTTGAGGAGACTTCAAAAGCTTTTTCAAAAATTCTGAATATGAAAAAGCAGATGGATGAGTTAAATCAACAGTTGGAAACCCGTACGGATTATGAGTCAGATGAGTATTCAAAAATTATTGAGCAAGTATCTGAACTCAGTGAAAAATATTATTCAATTGAAGAAATCAATTTTGATGCAGAAGTAGAAAAGACCCTGATGGGATTGGGCTTTCTGCGCAGTGATTTTACCCGGTCAACGAAAGAATTCAGCGGGGGCTGGCGCATGCGCATTGAACTGGCTAAAATACTTTTGCAAAAGCCAGACCTGATTCTGCTTGATGAGCCCACCAACCATTTGGATATTGAGTCGGTACAATGGCTGGAAGAGTTTCTTAAAAACAGTGCGAAAGGCGTTATAGTAATCAGTCACGATAAGGCCTTTGTCGATAACCTCACAAACCGCACCATTGAAGTTACTATGGGGCGCATCTATGACTACAAAACCAATTACACGCATTATCTGCAACTGCGTAAAGAAAGACGGGAACAGCAGCAGAAGCAATTTGATGATCAGGCTAAGGAAATTGCAGATATTCAGGGTTTTATAGACCGATTTAAAGGCACCTATTCAAAAACACTGCAGGTACAATCCCGGGTAAAGATGCTGGAGAAAATTGAGATTGTGCAGGTAGATGAAATGGATACCTCATCATTAAATCTGAAGTTCCCTCCTGCTCCGCGTTCCGGTAACTACCCCGTGATTGTGGATGGGCTCACGAAACGATATGGTGACCATGTTGTTTTTCAGGATGCTTCCATGACTATTGCACGTGGCGAAAAGGTAGCCTTTGTTGGAAAAAACGGAGAAGGAAAATCCACGATGATTAAAGCCATCATGGGTGAGATTGACTATGAAGGCAAGTTACAGCTGGGTCATAACTCAATGATCGGATATTTTGCCCAGAATGAAGCCTCGCGTCTCGATGTTGATCTGACGGTTTTTGAAACAATCGACCAGATTGCCCAGGGCGACATCCGCACCAAGATTAAAGACATGCTGGGAGCCTTCATGTTTAGCGGTGATAACATTGATAAGAAAGTGAAAGTACTTTCGGGGGGTGAGAAAACCCGTTTGGCGATGCTGAAGCTCTTGTTGCAACCGGTTAACCTGTTGATTCTGGATGAACCTACCAATCATCTTGATATTAAAACGAAAGACATCCTTAAAGATGCGCTGCTCGCATTTGATGGTACATTAATCTTAGTGTCGCACGATCGCGATTTCCTGGATGGACTTGCCAACAAAGTATTTGAGGTCGGGAATAAACGCGTGCGCGAACACTTCGAAGATATCAATGGGTTCTTGCGGAATAAGAAACTGGAAAATTTAAAAGAAATAGAACGCACGGCAAAGTAAACAGGCATGAGGTCGCCCGGCCCGCTCTTGTAAATTAATACCCAGTTCGCACATTGTTTCATACCTTAGGTTATCAAAGCCTTACCTATGAGACGATCCATGTATACAATCTTCCTTAGCATCGTTATCCTGATGCTGGTTAGCTGCACCAAACCTGAAGTCATTACCCTGGAAGACTACCAGCGGGCGGAGAAGTTTCTGAACATCAACACCTCGCCTCTTGTGTTGGGTACGGTTTCAAATCAAACCTGGCTAAAAAACGATCAGCTCATTTACAAAAACACAATTGCAGAAGGTGTGGAATTTATTCTTGCTGATCCGGCCACCAAGGAAAAGAAAAGACTCTTTGACCATGAAAAGTTAGCCAGTAGCCTGGCACAACTTACCGGTAAGGAAACTAAACCCTTTGACCTTTCCATCAGTCAACCTGACCTATCCGATGATGGCAATTTGCTTTCATTTACGATTGACAGAAAGCGATATCAAACCGATCTTACAACGTATACAACCTCTGAAATTAGTCCTACAGCGCTTCGCAATGAATACCTCTCGCCCAACGGTCTGAAGGCGGCCTTCATCAAAGAGTATAACCTATGGGTACGCGATACTCAGTCTGGAAAGGTAACACAACTCACGTTTGATGGAAAAAAAGATTATGGGTATGCAACCAACAATGCAGGCTGGACAAAAAGTGATTCACCCGTTTTGTTGTGGTCGCCCAACTCGGATAAGATTGCCACCTTTCAACATGATGGCCGTGGCGTGGGCGAAATGTATCTCTATACAACTAAGGTAGGGCATTCAAAACTCGAAGCATGGAAATATCCCTTGCCCGGTGACAGTCTAATTTTCAGAATTGAACGCGTTGTCATACACTTAAATAAACAGCCAAGTGTGGTGCGACTGAAAATGCGTCCCGATCCGCATCGCTCAACAATCTCAGATCACATAGCCGAACGCGATGGTAGGTTCCTGGATGTAGAGTGGAGTGCCGATGGCGAACAACTGGCCTTTGTTTCATCCTCACGCGATCATAAGATTGCTCAACTTCAGGTAGCCAATCCTTTTACCGGGGATGTAAGATCCGCGTTGGTTGAATCGGTAAATACCTATTTTGAGTCTGGTAACGACATGGTTAACTGGCATGTGCTCAAAGAAACCGATGAAGTGATCTGGTTTTCGGAGCGCGACAACTGGGGCCATCTCTATCTTTTCGACCTGAAAACCGGAAGCCTCAAGAATCAAATCACAAAAGGTGAATGGGCCGTGCAGCAGGTACATCATATTGACCGCACAAACCGACTGATCTATTTCACGGGTTCAAATAAGGAGGAAGGCGATCCTTACTTTGAGTATCTCTATAAGGTGAACTTTGATGGCAGCAATCTTAAAAACCTGACGCCTGAAAAAGCGAATCACACGATTACCTGGTCAGTGAACAAAAACTACTTTACAGATAGCTACTCAACACCCACCGAACCTGCAGGTACCGTTATTCGGAATCTGAAAGGCGAGATTATCTTACCCCTTGAGAAAGGTGACATTACCAAACTCATAGCAAGTGGCTGGGTCGCTCCCATTCCATTCACTGTTAAAGCACGCG
>DAOOCD010000274.1:0-4512 GCA_035408225.1 Cyclobacteriaceae bacterium
TCCAAAACCAATTTCGTTGATGGTTGCTCCCTGAGATGCCTTGGCATAAAATGTAAGGGCATCATAGCCAGATAAGTCGCGACCGCCATTATCAGGAAAAATTGCTCCGGCATATGCACCGGAAGGGTCGCCAACATTGGGAACATCAAAACGCATGGAAGCAGTTCCTAAATACTTCACGTTAGTGTCTACCGAAAAAGCATCAAGTTTTGATCCACCAAATGGAAAGTAATTCAGTCCGCCACTAAAGCCATCAATAAAAACTTCTGGATTAGCAGGGTACGTTGCAAATTCTACATCACCCGAAAGATTTCTTTCGCAACCGGAAGTAAAAACCACAATCATTCCTAGAAGAACTGCAGCTTTTAAACTATATGAATTTATGTTTTTCATTCTTCTGCTATTTATTTCCCAACATGTATTCGCACATAAGTCCTGATCTCCCATTCATTCCCGTTAGGAAATCCTACTGGGCTTATGATTGGTGCTGTGGCAAATTCCTCGGCTGCATTAGGCGAGTAGCGTGGTGAATATTGATCCAATGAACGCCATATGCATTGTGCACCAATGGATGTGCTTGGAAGTATAAACCAGTCTTGCTTTCCAACCGTGGTGGATAAGTCGATCATAAACTGTACAGGGAACGTGAGGTTAAAATCGCGGTGATAGTCAAAAGGTCCCCAGTCATTGAATTTAAGATGCGATGATAGTTTCACTGTTTTATAAATCATTCTCACATCTCCACCAAAACGCTCAATGGTTCTTGTATCAGGTCCGTTAGCTTGTCCATTACCGCCATACAAATTGGCAATGATGCCCAGGGCGGGAGATAGCTTTGATACAATTCGTGCATTGACTTCATATAGATCCAATGCAGGTGGCGCTCCAGACGCTGCTGTCGGAGTTCTTCCCGTGCCAGGGAAAATAACGGCCGCATCTTGTGTAGTAGGCAGGTGACGGTATACAAACCCAATACTTGCTGAAAGTCGGGAGTCTTCGGCCCGATCATTGTCCCACTCGTACATCCAGGTTCCTGGTGTCGGGTCAAATGTTAATAATAACTCACCCGCTACAGTTTCCCGATTTGATCGCACCACGAATGGGTCATCTAAAATATTTCTTGGTCGGGCAGTGCCACCAACATCTCCAGGTATTGGATTGACCAATGGTTTTTGCCATAAGAAATTAGGGGCAATCTGCCACTTGCCTAATCCATAGGTGAACCCGGTTAAGACGTTATTCTTATTTCCACTACCACTGTCTTTGAGATACCATCCTGTAAATGTTTTAGTATAGTCTGCACCACCATTTGCCACAAGGCCCTGTGACGCTGCCTGGGCATACCAATTAATTCTTCCGGATGAATAGCTAAGTTTTAGTTTACCGCCCCATGTATCGGTTGCCTGAACCTTATCTACATATACCTGGTAGTTGCCCTCTTGCCCTTCAACGATTTGAAACTCCCGGCCAACGAGAGGCTGGCCACCCCAGATGCCGCCAACTTCTACTTTTAGTTTATCGAACAACTTAGTAGCTGCATGTAAGGTCAATCTTCTTGTACGGGGTTGAGGTACCGCGAGGGAACTTATCGCTACCCCCGGATCATCGAGGTCTTCATGAAATATTCCGCTAAGGTTAAACCTGCCTACATCGCGACTGTATTTTAAAAGAATTGCCGGATTGGCTCCCCACCATAACTCCCGACCAAAAGCGACTTTGAAACCTTTCAAAGACTTTTTGCCTGTAAACTCAATACCCTGTGGCGCATTACCATTATATATGTCGATGTTGGGTCCGTAATTCGCTTCCGGATATAATCCAAAGAAGTCACCTTCATAACCCCAATGGTAGTGGCCAGTTCTGAAGAAGCCCTGCAACTCAAAATACTTGCTATTCCAGGTATAGTCTGCTTTGTATACCTGCACACGATTTAATGCATTAAGAACCTCCGTACCAGTTTGTGTCTGTACATTCAATGGCCGCCCTCGGTTTTCGTAGAAAATTTCATTGATAGGATTCAAAGCAACATTTCCAAGAACATTGAACACAACATTGGCACGCACATTAGAAGCGGGTTGTGCCTCAATACCAAAAAAGTATGATTCCATGTGATCAAAGCCCAATTGATTGGGGTATTTAACATTATTAGGATCGGGCTTATCGGGTGTTGTGATAAGTTTACCCCCGGTATTAAAAGTTGTGAATTCAGCGCGAAGCTCGCTTACGCGCAACTTGGCTGTCTGCTCTCCAACAAGCGCTGCCTGATCGCCACGGGCTTTAATTACAGCATCTATTAAGTGAATACCAGCAAAGTGACTCTCAACACTCTGCAGCGTTACTCCATTAAGATAAGGATTTAATGAATGCACTTCTTTGAGTGCATAGTAAGCAGCGCGCGGGTACAAGGAGTATAAACCGCGTGGCGTGGTTTGCCCTTTCGCGCAAATGCCAAACCATTCTTCATTCATATTGTTCTCGCCTTGAACAAAATCTTTCTGATAGCCACCATTCGACCATGAGGCATTGTCGTCATGAACATCAAGATTTTTTGTCTGACCGAATTTCCACCAACCATCGCTGAACTGAAAGGTGAAACCACCCAGTGAGTTACCGGCCTTTCCTAATCCTGCAGAATTTTCATAGATATCTTTCCAGTTGCCTACCATATAATAGGCTTGCGATTCCTGGTCTTCTGCATTATTTAATACATTAAATGCATCCGCGCCAAATTCAGTAAACAAGATGGGTTTATTCAACACATTCTTTACACGCTCAAAGGCATCACCAAATGAAATGCCCCGGTACATGTTAGTTCCAAAAATGTCAATGTCTTTACATTCTTCCTTAATGATGTCCAGGAATAATAAATCTCCATTGCAGATAGCTACCGGGTGGGTATTATCCATTGCCTTCATTGCAAGCGTTGCTTCATTGAACAGTTTATAAAGTGCAACGGCCCGAGTGGTTGATTTTCTATCCTCCATGGGTATGTCTTCTGTTTCTGCGCCATCCCAGAAAAGCCCGTAATTGTTTTCATTTCCCAGCAGGTAAAGAAGGAGCCCGGGCGTGTCTTTGTATTCATTAACCATCTGTGTTACCTCGGCCATCAGCAAGGTGCGTACTCTCGGATCTGAATATTCCGTATTGACTACCCATGCGCCACTCAGTGTTAAACCATATCTGCCGAATGAGTGGTTGAGCATCGTATAGATGCCATAATTTTCATAGATGTACTTTATCCACCGGGCTGGCACACCCGTGTACTGCCGAATCGTATTTACGCCCATATTCCTTAACAAGGACATTTCGGCATCAAGAGCAGCCTGGATGATATCATCGGGTTGCTTCCATAAACTATACGAAAAATTGGTGCCAACAGGAAAGTAATCCCAGTTCATACCATTGACCATAAATTCCCGGCCGTTAACCTGCAGTTTCATGCCGCTGTTGTCTTGCATAACCTTGACCTGAGCTGGTTGTGCATGCACACAAAAGGATATTAGGAGGAGGGAGACTATTATGTAAGTATTCTTCATAATATGGTTTGATTTGAAATGAATAGACCAGCAATCGATTGTTCTCTGCGCGATTTCGAAAACGGTTGAAATTACGTGACTTGATTCTGGATGCTAAAAGAAAAGACTACATCAATACTATTCTGACACTACTACAAAACTTCAATTTTGTGGATTTATGGCACATAAAATGAATACATTTGCTGCACACAGGCTATACAAAAGAGATTTTATGAGCAATTCTCCTGAGTTTGTAGTTAGATGGCTATTTCTCTTTGGTTTGTTATTGCCTCCGCTGGCATCTCAGGCAAATTCCGGAAAGTATCCTGTCAAGAACTTCTCTCCGGAGGATTATGGTGCTGGAATTCAAAACATAGATTTTGCTCAGAATCGGGATTTAACCCTCTTTGTTGCCAACAACCTTGGTGTTCTCTCTTTTAATGGAACTACATGGGGGAAACATGCTCTCAATACGGGCAAAAAACAACGGTCACTTGCCTTTGATGAAAATTCAAACCGACTATATGTTGGCTCGCAAGGCGAATTTGGATTCTTTGAGGATAACTGGCGTTACATTTCCCTGTTGGATAAAATCCCGGAGCATTTTCAGGATTTTGATGAGGTTTGGGATGTGCACTTATTCGACTCTAAAGTGTACTTCTGTACTTTTCAGGGAATCTACATTTATGAGGGGGATTCTGTTTCGGTCATCAGGCGCCCCGGTGGTTTTAACAGGTCTTTCATAGCCGGAAACAGGCTCTTTACACAATCTCCAACAGGTGCACTTTTTGAGATTAATGGAAGTGAGTTGATTCCATTACCCTTAAATGGTCATACGAACCAGGTAGTAGCAGGGGTGGTGCGCAACGAAGCGGGATATGTATTCTTTTATAATTCGGGCAAAATTGAGTTTTTGAATTCTTTGGGCACCACAGAACCGTACGCAGAATTGATCAATGTACTTGCCGGTAAATATGTGAACCATGTCATACAGATT
>DAOOCD010000275.1:0-4499 GCA_035408225.1 Cyclobacteriaceae bacterium
AACTTTATTGCGATCGTTTAGCAGGCTTTGATTGAACTCAGCACCTGTTTGCTGCAAAACATAGGGTATTTCTGACGGTGAAGGCAAATTATTGATAACATCCTGAACCCGTTCGTTCATAGATTCTTCGGCCTGATCAAATTCATCAGCATTCTTTTTAGAGTCATCTTTTGAGCCTCCGCAAGACCAAAGGCCCGCCACGGCTAGTAAGGCAAAGAAATAGGTATTAAGACGAGTAAATTTCATGGGTTTTTAGTTTAGCCTCCAATTTTAGCACATTTTTCCAATCCAGTAAAACCGTTTGACCTTTATTTTAGCCAGATTTTGCAAAAGTTGGTCATAGGCCAAACATTATTCCCGATTTTTCAGTTAAAGAGCGAATGGTGAAACATTGCCCGGTACAAATTGCCTTCCTGATTGATGACAGCGAGGTTGACTTGTTTGTACAGAAGAAGTTTTTAGAGATCCGGCAGTTTGCAAACCAGATTGTCACCTTTACCTCAGCTGTACAAGCTCTTGAAGTATTGACTGCAAATCAAAATAGCGAATCGCCAGGGATAGTTTTTCTAGATCTCAACATGCCGGTAGTTAATGGCTTTGAGTTTCTTGAGCAAATGCGTGAGAGTTCAACCTCAGTCTTTGACCGGATAAAAGTGGTAATCCTTACCAGTTCCACTAGCCTGGCCGATCGCGAACGGGCCCAGTCGTTTAATAATGTAATCAGTTTTATTCCCAAACCACTTACAGTACAGGGGCTGGATGATCTCGCTAAGTTAATCGAGACAAAAATCTAAGAGGTTTATTGAGGTTCGTGGGTCCAGGTTCTATACTTCAAAATGAAGTATATGAGAGAGAGAACAATCAACACCGATCCGGCTATTGACAGAATATACCCAGAGGATATAAAGAATTCAAGCCAGCTCAACTCGGCATTCCCAAACTCTTTAAAAAGCAAAACACCCACACTTCCCAGGTATCCAAAGGAGTCGGCCAGGTAGATTAGAAAGCCGACCGTGCTTACATACCGAAACGTGGCAATAAGTCGATCAAAGAAAATACTGTTAAACTGAATGTACCCAAAGTACAGTCCCATCCCGATCAGGATCATCCAGGTGGGTGCACTGATCAGTTTATGCTCATAGGCCAGTGTACTTAATCCAACGGTTATCATCCCAATCAAAACGATCAAATGATTAATCACCATTGCTTTGAAGTTACTTTTGATCACCATCAAACTTCCGATCACAACCAGTACCGTAACAGCCACAATCGATTCAGTGAACGTAAAAATCCCGGGTTTGTCTCCATACCCCAACGATTGCCAGATTTCAGCAGAGAAGTTGTCGCGAAAGTCGCGAAACGCAGTTAATAACATATAGGTAAGAACCAGCAGTACCAGGCCTGGAGCAAACGTAAGGGTGTATTTTACCCGCTCCTGGCCGGTCATAGGGCTTCGCTTGGTGCGAAGGGCCTCGTCCTCAGGAGTTGGAGGTGGAATTTTATCCAACAACCATAAAAACAAAAGGAGTGGTAAAAAGAAAAGACAGGAAGCTACAAAAGGCATCCAGAATTCTGACGTGCCCCAGTCTCTCATCAGGAATCCTCCGATGGTTTTAGCAAATCCTGCAGAAAAAATAAAACTGACAGATAAACTTGCGCCTAACACTTCGGTAAATCTTCTTCCTTCAAGGTACCCGAATACCATGCCCCAAACCATTCCTAATGGCAAGCCATTGAAAAACAAAAAAATCAGGTTGTAGGGCGTAGGGGTAATGGCAAAAAACAACCATGACAAACTCGCGATGCTTACCATCAATAAGATGCCCTTAGCCCGTGCGTTAGCTCCTAACTCAGAGACCACCTTGATTCCAATAAACTTGGAAAGCATATAGCCTAACACCTGGAAGATAACCATCCATACTTTGAAGTCGGCACCCCACACACTCATATTCTCGTAGGTAGCAACACCAAATGTTTTGCGCAAGGCAAAAATGCAGGTGTAAAGGCAGAAGGCTGAGATAGAAACGTATAAAGTAAACCAGAGCCCATTGGTTTGCTCCAGCCAGCTAGTGATTTTTGATTTATGGGAACTCAAGTCAATCAGAGGTAAGTGTTAAATATAGCATTTCAATTCCTGGGACAAGAATCTGTCTGCATAGAGAGAACTAATCTATAGATGGATTAAAAATTTAGCTGAATCTATTTTATCGATGATTACCGGTTCACTTTAACATCCTGAATTTTTCGTGGCAACCAGACTTGCATAGAGTTTTGCCCACGATTACACCAGGCATAGTACGGGATAGCCGTGATTTTTCTCGTTTCTGTTTTTACGGATTGCCCATCGGCTCCAATTTGTAATGTAGGCGCATCGAATTGAATGGTAGTTACTCCGTCCAGCAAATCTTTGTGAAAGGAAGTCTGGAAGGTAGCTTGATCGGGTAAGATAAGGTTCCATGCCTGGCCACTATTATCGGCACCTTCAACGCAGTACACCAGCGGTCCGCGTTGCAAGGCGACACGTCCTTCGTCTTGTTTTACTTCGGCCCTCGAAACAATTCTTTTTACTTCCATCGGTAGCACCAATTCCACCTGGTCTCCTTTTTTCCAGTCTCTTTCAATAATAGCATAGCCACTTTCTATTTTGTAGGGAACAGGTTTTCCATTTACGGATACTGTGAAAGCGGATTTTGTTTTGTCTTCAAATACAAACAAGTCCCCGGGTACGGCTTCGCCTAGCACCCAGCCGGGTATGCGCAGGTGTATTTTGAATTTAGTTTTGGTTTTAGGTTGCACAGTGAGTTTGATAGTGCCATCCCACGGATAGTTTGTCTCCATGGTTACCGGAACCTGGGCCTTGCCGATGGGAGCCGTAGTGCTGCTACCAATATAGAGATTGACCCACAGACCCTGATCAGAATATCCATAAATGTAATCTCCCAGTGAGGATACAAGCCTTGCAATGTTAGCCGGACAACAAGCCGTGCCAAACCATTCCCTGCGAAAATGCCGGCCATCCGAGGCTAACGGATTTCCATAGAAGAAGCGATCTCCTTGTAATGACAAACCATCGCGGGCGCCATTGTAAAGGCTGCGCTCCAATACATCAATGAATTTGCTGTTGCCCGTGAGCAGGTTCATGCGTTGATTCCAGAACACCATACCCACCGAAGCACAGGTTTCACAGTAGGCTTGTTCATTGGGTAAGTCGTAATCGGTACTAAAGCCTTCGTTGTTGCCGGAAGATCCAATACCTCCGGTTATATACATATTTCTGTAAACTACATCTTCCCACACGGTTTGCATGGCTTTCATATAGCCTTCATCACCAGTAAGGGCAGCTACATCGGCTGCGCCTGTGTATAGGTACATGGCCCGCACGGCATGACCAGTAATTTCTTTTTGCTCGCGCACGGGCACGGCATCCTGTGCATAGGCAGTGTCTTTCCATTCTGTCCAGGTATAGCCCTTGGCATATTTGTGACCACTCTCTTCCAGTAACCAATATGCCAGGGTGAGATACTTTTTGTCTTGAGTAACATTATAAAGTTTTACAAGAGCAAGTTCCAATTCCTGATGACCCGTTACCCAATGCTGTTTACCCGGACCAAATAATGAATCAAAGTGGTTGGCAAATTTTATGGCAACGTCTAAGAGTTTTCTTTTGCCGGTAACCTGATAATAGGCCACAGCGGCTTCAATGAGATGACCGCCATTGTAGTCTTCATGCATGCTCATGTCCGTCCAGCGTTCATTTAATCTGCCCAGCGTATAGTAGGTGTTAATGTATCCATCCTCTAATTGGGCGGCCGCGATTTTATCAATCCATTCGTCTGCTTTTTTTTCCAGCTCAGGATTGGGATGATTCTTTAACGAATAAGCGATGGCTTCAAGCGCCTTGAATACATCTGAGTCATCGTAAAAAATGCCTTCGTGCTTTTCATTTTTACCACGGGCAACTTTTTCAAAGTTGCGGATGCGGGGAGTTTTCACTTCGGTCTGATAGATGCAGGCTTGCAGGGTAGTGGTCGCTACCTTATCCAGTGTGGGCTTCCAGAATGAATCGTTGATGGTTACTTGCGAGAAGTTTACGGGTTCGAATTGCCGTCTGGGTGCTTGTGCAATAGTAGCAGAAGTTGCAACGGCAAAGAAGAATAAGAGCACGGTGGTTTTAAGATTCATGAAGCTGGGAATTAAGAGATCCAATATAAAGAATAATTGGATGGCAGAGTCGATCAATTATACAGGCGTTATTGCATTAACCCAGGGGGTTGTAAATACCCCTTTATACAGGTACTCAAACACTCCCATACACATTTAGGGGCAGTGTCAATAATTACACCCTTGAAGTTTACCTGATGCGGGAAGTACTCTGACCAATTACACCCTCGACATGGACCTGATTGAAGTAGACAAAAACATGCCACTACAAAATTTGAGGAGACTCAACCGGGAACGGCTGAAATAAAAAAGGAACCACATCTAAGTAATTCCTTTTT
>DAOOCD010000276.1:0-4492 GCA_035408225.1 Cyclobacteriaceae bacterium
AGAATACTCAGCGATGAAACTCACACTCATGTTGATGGGTGGATCCGCCTTATTAATGGTGGGATTGTTGGGAATCTATTTCAACTCCGCACCGGACGGTGGTCGATTAACCTACGATCTTACTGAGATCGCAAAAGTCAATATCCCACTGGCAGCGCAACTCTTTTTCTTCCCATTTACCTTCGTTGGTTTTGGAGTGCTCGGTGCTATGTTTCCTTTCCATACCTGGTCACCGGATGGCCACGCCTCTGCCCCTACTGCTGTGTCGATGTTACACGCAGGTGTATTGATGAAACTCGGAGGTTATGGTTGTTTTCGCGTAGCGATGTATTTACTTCCTGAAGCGGCACATGAATTAGCGTGGATATTTATTACACTCACTTCTATCAGTGTGGTGTATGGAGCCTTTGGTGCGATCTGGCAAAAAGACTTAAAGTATATTAATGCCTATTCATCGGTGAGTCACTGCGGATTAGTGCTCTTCGCTTTATTGATGATGAATGAAACGGCTACTACGGGAGCCATCTTACAAATGATCTCTCATGGGTTAATGACGGCTCTCTTCTTTGCTTTGATCGGCATGATCTACGGCAGAACTCACACCCGCATGATCAACGAAATGGGTGGCTTGATGAAAGTGATTCCTTTCTTATCAGTCATTTACGTCATTGCCGGTTTGGCTTCTCTCGGTTTGCCCGGATTGAGTGGCTTCGTGGCAGAGATGACCATCTTCGTGGGATCATTTCAACACACCGATATGTTCCATCGCGTAGCAACGATTGTCGCGATCTCTTCCATCGTCATCACCGCGGTCTATATTTTAAGAGTAGTGGGAACCCTGTTACTCGGCCCTATTACTAATAGTCATTATCTCGAGCTAAAAGATGCCCAGTGGTTTGAAAAGATCAGTGGTGTAACCCTTGTCATCGCCATCGCCATCATTGGTCTGACCCCTTTCTGGTTATCGGATCTGATTCGCGAACCCCTTGCTCAGATGATTCAAACCCTAACGAACTGAAATCATGAACTGGTCCACCCTATCCATCATGCGCCTCGAAGTCTTGTTGACCTTCATGGTCTTGTATCAACTGATTGCTGACTTATCCGAGAAAGAGAATAAACGAGCCGTCATCAACTTCACCATTATCTTTTTTGCGATCATCACCATCATAGGACTTTTCCCTTCTGAGAACACCACGCTGTTTGGCAGCATGTACATCAACGATGAACTGCGCATATTTCTCAAGAATATTCTTAATGTCTCTACGCTGATCGTTTTGTTGCAATCTACCGGATGGCTTAACAAACCAGAAAACCAATCCAAGACGGGTGCTTTCTATTTGTTGATTTTCTCCACGCTGATCGGGATGTATTTTATGATTTCAGCCGGAGATTTTTTGATGCTCTACCTCGGACTTGAACTCGCCACGCTTCCACTGACCATACTAGCAGCTTTTGATAAAAATCTCAGGCGCTCTGCAGAAGCAGGTATCAAATTATTGATGTCATCTGCAGTATCATCTGCAGTGTTACTGTTCGGGCTTTCACTGATGTACGGTGTGTATGGAACACTTCACTTTTCAGAAATGGCTTTACTGACAGATGCCAGTACTTTATCCGTCATGGCCCTGATCTTCTTCATCGCAGGATTAGGCTTCAAACTTTCATTAGTTCCCTTCCACTTATGGACAGCCGATGTGTATGAGGGTTCGCCTATGCCGGTTACTTCCTATTTTTCAGTAGTCTCTAAAGGCGCAGCCTTATTTACACTCGCACTGGTATTGTATCGTGTATTCGGTTCACAACCCAAAGTGTGGACGATGACCGCTTACTTCTTATCCATCACTACAATGGTAGTCGGTAATTTATTTGCACTGCGTCAGAAGAATCTGAAACGATTCTTAGCATTCTCCTCCATCACGCAAGCCGGTTTTATGATGTTAGGTTTTGTAAACAGTGATGCGTTGGGATTGAACACCATCGTCTACTTCATGCTGATTTACTCACTTTCAAACCTGGCTGTGTTTGGTGTGCTTTCCATTGTCACGAACAATACAGGCAAGGAAAACATGGATGACTTCAATGGATTTTATTCTACCAATCCAAGACTAAGCCTGATCATGTTGCTGGCCTTGTTCTCCCTGGCGGGCATTCCTCCCGTTGCCGGATTCTTTGGCAAGTTCTTTTTATTCACCGCTGCCGCATCCAAAGGCATGTATATCCTGGTACTTATTGCCGTGTTGAATGCTACCGTGTCACTCTACTATTATCTGCTGGTGGTGAAGGCAATGTTCATTAATAAAAACGAAACGCCTATACCCAACTTAGCCTCTAGCGGATATGAGAAGCTGGCTCTTTCTATGTGCTTCGCAGGTATTGTGGCGATTGGATTTGTGAGTGCTATCTATGATTATGTATTATCCTTAGTTGGAGGGTAACTTCGACCCTAAGTATTCAGATACAATTGCCCTAAAACAAAAAAGCCCCGATAAATCGGGGCTTTTGTTTGAAAAATAGTTTTATTAATTAGCAACGCGAACGTTGACTGCATTTAAACCTTTTTTTCCTTCTTTCAGTTCGAAAGTGATGTTGTCGTTTTCACGAATCTGATCTACCAGACCTGATACGTGTACGAAATACTCTTGTCCTGAAGACGTTTCTTTTACAAAACCGAATCCTTTGGTTTCGTTAAAGAATTTTACTGTTCCTTCTTTCATTGTGATTTGTTGTTATTAATTTAATGCACAAAGATAAGAATTAAATTCAGATTTCCTTAAAACCCGCTTACGCAGCCCGTTTAATACGCTCAAAAGTCACTTCTTTTTGCTGCGCAATGCGAATAAGCTTCATTTTATCCAATAATCGGATTACCAAATAGGTTGGATCAATTTCATGCCAGCGAATACCACCAAAATTGGCTCTTGAACCAAACTTGTGGTGATTGTTGTGATAGCTTTCGCCCATCATCAGAAAATCGACAGGTAAGAAGTTTCTGGAGGTATCCCCAACAGGGAAGTTTCTGTAGCCATATTTATGAGCAAACCAGTTGATGATGGCACCATGAATGGGACTCATCAGGAAGTGTATCGGCAATAACAACCACAACCACCAATAAGCCGCAAATTGCACGTAAAAACCAACGTATAAGGCTCCCCAGAATAGACGTGACGGCCATGATCTGGCAAACTTGTCAAAGGCTATCCAATCGGGCACCCCCTCTGTAAAGCGCTTTTCAACTACTATTCTCTTATTAGCGATATCTGAATAAATGGTCTTCGTCTTCCACATCATATTCCAGATAGTTTCATCATATTTTGGCGAATGCGGATCGTTTTCTGTATCGGCAAATGCATGGTGCATACGGTGCATAACACCATAGCCATAAGGACTTAAATAATTTGAACCTTGAAAAATCCAGGTAAGAATGTACACCACTTTCTCCATAAATGGACTCATCGTAAATGCCTTATGTGCGGCATAGCGATGAAGGAAAAATGTTTGAAAGAATAAGGACAGGTACCAGTGGGCAACGAAAAAAATCAAAATCTCCTTCATGAAACAGGTTAGGTTAAAGTGATAAATAGGTAGACCAACCCCAAATTGGGTTAATTAACTGTAAGACCACCCCTTACATGTTTTGTGACAGAATTAAAGGAAATTATTTTTTGGCCTTGAGACTGGAAATGTCAGTCTTCAAATGCTGGATAAAATCACCCACATTGCCCATATCACAGGCTTTTTTGAAGCTTTCAAAGAGATTAGATTCAGGTTCCACGGCTTTTACTTTCTCGCTGTGATCCAGTTTCTTACGGGCTCGACTTAACAATTGACGACAATAATCAGCTTTCTTACCCAAAACCTTCTGAATCTCTTCGTATTCAAAGTCGAAGACTTCTTTTAGCAAATAAGCAGCTCTTTCCAGAGGTTCCAGTTTGGTCTGAATCACCTTAAAGGCAGCATAAAGCTCCTTTTCAAAATCTATATGGGCAAAATCTGATTCCTTGAACTTTACCATCAGCTCAGAAAGCTGAATAGAGTCCCAATACTCTTCTCTCTTCTTTTTAAGGGAATTCAGGTGATTAAGACAGTTATTGGTAACGGCTTTAATGAGGTAGGCTTTCGTGTTCTCAATTTTTTCCTGTTCAACACTCAGCCACTTAACGAAGGTATCCTGTACCACATCCTCCGCATCAGCTTTACAACGCAACAAATTATAAGCAATCTGGTGCAGTAAAGGTTGATAGAGTGTAATAGCTTGTGCTGGGTTCAATGTTGATCAAATTATTGTTGCAAAGATACGGTTAAAAGCAGACTTAATTTAAGAAATTTTTGAACGGTACTAACAAGTGATAGCCTCAGGATAGCGCTTCAGAGAGTTCAAGCCAGCGCAAGGTTTTCTCATCAATCAACTCATTGGTTTGCTTTATCTGAGCCGCCAAAGCTTGCAGTTTTTCATGATCTGTAATTCCGCTATTTAATCCTTGAGATAGCT
>DAOOCD010000277.1:0-4477 GCA_035408225.1 Cyclobacteriaceae bacterium
CGGCTTGTAGCTCTGCTTCTTTGACGATAAGTTTAGCTTTTTCGGTGATTGCCTGTTCGTTGCGCTTAAGCTTTCTTTTATAAAGAAATGTTCCAATTAAAAGACTCAAAAGAATGACGAGCAGCAATGAGATGAACCCTACAATCAGCCATTCCTGGTTTCCAAGGGTTCCGATTAATAATATCATACTTAGTTCTATTTAGGTGTTAAAAAACACCCGGAGCCAACTGGCTAAAGACTAAAGGAAGGAATTTTAAAAGAAAGGATCAGAGTGATTGGGAAACCAATTGATTGATATGGTTTACCTTCTCAATCACGGTTTGGTCTATTACCTGCAGATTTTCATCATCTGCTATTTTATCTACCAAACAATCGAAAGCCACCATGGCCAGCAGGTCTTGCTTATCATCAATACCAAACTGTTCCCGGTAATACTTTATTTTCTCGTTGATGAGTTTGCCGGCAGCCCGCACTTTTTCTTCTTCTTTGCGCTTTACCTTCATGGGGTATTCGCGGTCTGCAATCTTTATTTTTACGGATAATTCGTCCATCAACATTTACCGGTTATCTGCTTAGGTGAGCAATACACTTATCGATTTCGCGGATATACTCGTCTACTTTCCTTTTCAACTCCGAAACACCATTGTCTTCCGGGTTTATATGGTCTACAATCTTAGTAATTTTAATCTGATTTTTAAAATGATGTAATTGCTCGTCCCTCTTTTTGAGGTCAGTCTTCAGTTCGTAATTCTCCAGTTTTAGACCTTTTAACTCGTCTTTCAGAGACTTATGCTCATTTAACAACACCACCACTTTTCTTTCTAGCCCGTTCAGGCTTGATTTTAATGCTTCCTGGTCCATAATCTAATTCAAGATTTCAAATTCAAATTAAAAAGGTTGCGAGTTCTTACACTTCCAACCTCCTGTCAACTTCTACTTTCTGATTACAGCTCCCATCTTGCCCTCAAAGGCGCCCATTAATCGCGTCATCACCTTTTCTATTTCCTCATCGGTGAGGGTTTTATTTTCATCCAGCAACGTAAAGCCTAACGCATATGCTTTTTTGCCAGCAGGAATCTTATCTCCTTCATACACATCGAACGCGATTATCTCTTTGATCAGTTTCTTCTCTGTGTTTAAAACAAGTTCCCTTATTTCATCAAAGGTTACTTGCTTATCCAATACCAATGAAAGATCGCGTCTTACTTCCGGAAACTTCGGCACTTCCTGTACAACGAACTTAGGGTTTGCAGACTTGAAAAGCAAGGCGGTACTTAGATCGGCATAAAATATTTCCTGCTTGATACCAAAATCCTTTATTAAAGCAGTTTTTACCTTTCCCAACTTCCCAATCTCTTTAGTCCCTTTCATCAACCGCATTCCATAATCAAAGAGCGGGTCAGTCAATTTTTCTTGCTTGATATTTACCACCGATGATTTTTCCAGAAGTTGTACAACCTGCTGGGCCAGATCAAAATAGCTTATAGACCTTGATTTATTCTGCCAGTTTTCAGTTTCAAAATTTCCGGAAACGTATAAGGCCAACCGCTCTTCTTCTTTGTAAACGCTTTTCAATTCTCCAGCGGCAGGCTCCTGCTTCCAATAGATTTTACCAAACTCATAAAGCTTCAGGTCTTTTTGTTTGCGATTGATATTGTATCCACAAACTTCCAGGCCCGTAAACAGCATTGTTTGACGCAAAATACCCTGCTCCTCACTAAGTTTATTTAAAATCTCTACGGGCGATCCGGAGAAAGTCAGGCCATGCTTTTGCTGATAAGCAGCATTGGTTAATGAATTGGTTAGGATTTCATAAAACCCATTACCTACTAACATCGCGCCTAGCGCACGTTTAAATTTATTTATATCCTTATCGGGAAACTCTGCGAGATAATCAGTGCCTGCGATTTCGGATAGTTCTATATTGTTAAATCCGTAAATGCGAAGAATTTCTTCAACCACATCGGCTTCCTGAATTACATCTACCCGGTACGGAGGAACTGAAACCGTAAAACTCTTATCATCTTTATGTACAATCGAAATATCGAGAGCTTCCAGGATTGCGAAAATTTCTTCTCTTGCTATTGTTTTACCAATAAGCCGGTTTATGTTCTTGTCTTTTACAGGGATAAGCCGATTTTCAATTTTAGATGGATAAACATCGACAATGTCTGAAGAGATTAAGCCACCAGCAATTTCTTTGATCAACAAAGCCGCACGCTTCAAAGCGTAGACAGTTATGTTAGGATCAGTGCCCCGTTCAAATCGAAATGATGCATCGGTTTTTAATTGATGATGCATACCCGTCTTACGAATGTAATCCGGTGAGAAGCAGGCACTCTCTAAAAAGATGTTCTTAGTCGTTGAAGAAATACCCGATTTGATTCCACCGAACACACCCGCGATACACATGGGCTCCTCGGTATTGCAAATCATCAAGTCTAAATTGGTGAGCGTGCGCTCCTTGTCATCCAGGGTTCTGAATTTGCTTCCGGCTGGTAATGTTTTTATCATTACTTTTTTACCTGTTATTTTATCGGCATCAAAAGCATGAAGCGGTTGACCGGTTTCATGTAAAACAAAATTCGTAATGTCAACAATATTATTGATAGGCGATAAACCAACGGACTTCAGTCGGTTCTTTAGCCAATCCGGTGAGTCGCTAATTGTTACCCCTGAAATAGTTACTCCTGAATAGCGTGGACACGCCTGGGTATTTTCTACTTCAACAGGAATGGTTAGGTTTTTATTATCACTTTTAAAAGACTCAACCGAAGGTAATTTAATAGCCCGTTTCTTAGAGGCCTTAATATCCCGGGCAACACCCATGTGCGATGCGGCATCGGCCCGGTTTGGGGTAAGTCCTATTTCAAGAACATAATCAGATTCAACATTAAAAAATTTCGAGGCTGGTGTTCCATTAGGTGCGTCCGTGCTCAACACCATAATTCCTGAGTGACTCTCGCCCAACCCGATTTCATCTTCCGCACAAATCATCCCTTCTGATACCTCACCACGAATTTTTGTTGCCTTTATAGTGAAAGGTTCGCCTTTCGTTGGATAGACCGTTGTCCCAGGTAAAGCAACCACCACTTTTTGCCCGGCAGCAACATTGGCAGCACCACATACAATAGGCAGCACTTTATCGCCCACATGTACAGTAGTTATGGATAGCTTATCGGCATTTGGATGTTTAATACAGGTTAGTACTTCTCCAATCACAAGACCCGCGAGTCCTCCTTTTATAGTTTCAAAGGGCTCAACACTTTCTACTTCCAGGCCTGTAGCAGTTAATACATGGCCAATTTCTTCAGCCGTTTCCGGGATGTCAATGTACTGCTTGAGCCAGTGGTAGGAGATTTTCATAGGTTGAGAAAAATCAGGACTCCAAAAGTAGGGTTTTATGCCCTCTTTTCTAAACAGTAAATAGTAATATCAAGGTTATTGATGATAGTTTTTCTCACCGGCCGTAATAGATATTTTCAGAATGTTTTCCCTTGGCGGGAAAGGGCACGAGTAGCTGTTGTTGTAAGCGCAATAGGGATTGTAGGCCAGGTTAAAATCCAGAATGACTGAAGTAGCCGCTGGTACTTTTTTAATATCCAGGTAGCGACCAGCTCCATAAGTTTCATCACCACTCGTTTCATCAGCAAAGGCAAGAAAAAGTTTTCCTCGTTGCGGCCCCATTTCCATCAGCTCAAGAATCAGTAAATTGTTTTCATTTCCATCCAGCGTAAATGAAGCAAAAGCATATTCAAGGTATTTTTGTTCTTGTCCATCACTGGTGGAAAGGATCACTACTTTTTTATTTTCAATAGATTCCAGTTTTGCCTTAATCCGGTATTTCTCATCAATTGGAAAATAGTGAAGTCCTGTAAAAGGAACACTGTCTTTTAAAAAAGGTGAGCCCACACCCGATTTCATGAATTCTTCCTTATCGGATCGCTCTTTTTGAATGGTGGCTGCATAATCTTCGTTGGAGGAACCGCCTTGCAGAGAGTAGATGATAAAAGCTACAACAGCCAGAAGGATGATGAGTGGAACAACACGCGAACTTTTCATTAATTCAGAGAAACAGGGGATATTTGTTCAGTATTCTTAACAAGAATCAACTTGTTCCGGTTTTCCCAAAAGGCAATGGAATCGGCACGTTGGGTGTAGCGTTTAAAAAATTCGGGAATAGATAAATCTGAAAGACTTCCGGGTGAGTTTGTAAGAACACAAATAGCAATGTGATTTTTACGATCAATGGCTACTTCACTACGATACCCATTTACATAGCCACCATGATATTCAAGGGTATCATTTTGAAAAGTAATCACCCGCCATCCTAATGCATAGTAAGAAGCCCTAGGTCTTTTCCACCGTGCAAAATTTCTATTCTTAGAGATCGCTTTTATCTGGGGCTCAAAAATCTCGTGCATGGTGCTGTCGGACATCAGGTCGGATGATCCGTTCATCAATGCCCGCAGCCAGA
>DAOOCD010000278.1:0-4440 GCA_035408225.1 Cyclobacteriaceae bacterium
CAGAAGTTACTGTGTTTGTTCCCAGGTTCTGTATTTCAATGGTTGGGGTGATTCCTTCGCCACACGAGGAAGTTCCGGGTGAAATGATTTCCCGGATGGCGATATCAAAAGCTAAAGCAGGAGGAGTTGTAGCGCCTTTTGATTCGCGCAAACTGTATCTTCTCGGACTATTATCAAGCACGACAATCATGCGTGCAATTTGACCTTGAGTAAATAAATTCATACATCCATCATCCGTGTAATCCATGTAGTTCATAAACATGTCATTCGAGCTGCACGAGACTTTCGGATAAACGGGACATTGCCCGGAATAATCTCCGGCCTGATTAGGCGTGTCATCAACGTAATCTGTGCCGCTGCACGAAGATCCATCATCGCCCCAGATGTGCCGCAGTCCTAAAAAGTGACCGGTTTCATGGGTGGCTGTTCTGCCATGATCATAATCTGTAATAAGATTAAAAGTCCCGAGTCCTTCAAAGTTTGAACCAAAGGCGGAATAGTGAATGATAATGCCATCCGTAAGCCGGTCGTCCGGTGAATTTTCTAGTCCCGGAAGACTGGAAACCGGAAACTGGGCATATCCGAGATAGGATGGAATATTAACTACCCAGATGTTGTAATAATCTTCTGCTGGCCAGTAACTCAACGCTTTAAAAGTTGCATTGTCACTGAGAGTCCATACAGATTGAGTTCCTTTCACCCTTTGTATACCATTGGTGGGCGCTCCAAACGGATCTTGCTTGGCTAATATAAATTCAATGTCAATGCTACCGGCTTCGTCACTAAATTCTACTGGAGTATTTACTTTATCCGCGTTGAGGCGTTTGAAATCATTGTTAAGTACATTGATCTGCGATTGAATCTGGGCGTCAGAAATATTGGTGCCAGTGCCTACCGGTTCACCATTATGAATTATATGAATGACTACCGGAATCTCGTAGGTTGCACCGGATGTCCTTTGTGCCCCTAACGTTTTTTGCTTAGGCTGAGTCAGTTTCTTACTTAACCAATTTTCAAATTCGATATTTTCTTCAAGCGCAGGATTTTTAAGGTGTCGAAGTTCTTCATACTTCACTGTGGCGCAGCGTTCCTGGGCCTGGGTATTTTGTAAGGCCACCATGAGAAGGGCAGAAAAAAGAAATATCTGTAATCTCATGGGTTTACTATAGAATACTTTCCCTGTTCGGAGACTTTAAGTTAATGTTAAATGCAATTAGAAAACCGGTAGTAACCTTAAGCGGTTGTTAAATTCACTACCTCAATGACTTTAATTTCCGGAACAACCCGTTTGATTGCTTCTTCAACGCCTGCTTTGAAAGTCATGGTTGACATCGGACAATTGCCACATGCACCAACGAACTCAAGTTTAAGAATATTGTCCGCACTTAATTCAAGTACACGAACATTACCCCCATCAGCTTCCAGATAAGGCCTGATGCTGTCGAGGGCAGACTCAACCCGGTTGGTAATTTCTTCTTTGCTCACAGTGTGGGTTTTCATCTTGCGCTTAGCTCAACTCGTTTCGTAGATTCAAATTTATCATTTCTAATGGCAACTTGTCGGGCCAGGTTTTCTGCCAGGTCTTTAAATGCCAATGCTGTTACACCATCTTTTAATACTGCTGGCAGGCCACTATCTCCGCTTTCACGGATACTTTGCACCAACGGAATCTGACCCAGCAAAGGAACATCATATTTCTCAGCGAGGTTCCTTCCACCATCTTTTCCAAAAAGATAATACTTATTATTGGGAAGTTCCTCAGGGGTAAAGAAGGCCATATTCTCCACCACACCCAGGATGGGCACATTAATTTGCGGTTGGCGGAACATCGCTAACCCTTTGTTGGCATCAGCCAAAGCTACTTTTTGTGGTGTGGTTACAATAACCGCCCCGGTTACCGGTACGGTTTGAACCAATGTAAGGTGAATATCACTGGTTCCGGGAGGCAAATCAATCAATAGATAATCAAGTTCGCCCCACAAGGCATCAGCAATAAATTGTTTCAATGCAGCCGATGCCATGGGCCCACGCCATACTACAGCGCTATCGGCTGGGGTTAGAAAACCGATAGACAATAATTTAACACCATACTGTTCTAATGGAACGATGTAGTTTTTTCCATCAATCACTTTTACCTCGGGTTGCTCGCGTTCGCAATTGAACATCACCGGGATGGAAGGACCATAAATATCGGCATCAATCAGACCTACTTTAGCACCAGCCTGAGCCAATGCAACGGCCAGATTGGTAGTTACGGTAGACTTTCCTACACCCCCTTTTCCGGAAGCAATTGCAATGATGTTTTTTACCCCTGGAAGTATTGGAGTATTGTCACGCACACTCGTTACAGAAGAGGACATTTTAATATCTATATCGAATTCATCACCCACTACCATTGAAACTGCCTCTTCGCAATCTTGCCGGATTTTTTCCTTCAATGGACATGCAGGTGTAGTTAGCACCACCGTGAAACTGACCTTTTTATCTGTCAGTTGGATGTCCTTGACCATATTTAAAGAAACCAGGTCTTTTTTGAGGTCGGGATCTTGTACGGTGGCGAGAGCTTTCAGGATGTCGGCTTGTGTAAAGGGCATTGATAATGATGGAGTTAGAGATTCATTCAAGACGCAATTTAGAGCGCCTTTCTTCCTAAAACAAAACTCCCCTCCAACAGTTTTGAGGCCGCGTATTTTTAGGTGGAAAGAGTATCTTTGAGGTCCCAAATCATCTTATTCATTTACCGATTGATTTCCCGCGATACCATAGAAGAAATTAGAAACCGCCTCGATATCGTGGACGTCATCAGCGACTTTGTGTCGCTAAAAAAATCGGGTCAGAACTACAAGGCCCTCAGCCCGTTCTCAAACGAGAAGACAGCCTCTTTTTTTGTGGTTCCCGCCAAGGGAATCTTCAAAGACTTTAGCAGTGGTAAAGGGGGCGATGCTATCACGTTTGTGATGGAGCACGAGAAAATGAGTTATTCCGAGGCGCTGCGTTACCTCGCCAAAAAGTATGGAGTAGAAATAAAAGAGGATCGCCAGTCGGATGAAAGCAAGGCGGCACTAAGTGAGCGCGAGGGACTTTACATTCTCATGAACTTTGCGAAGGACTACTATCACCAGCAACTTCTTGGCAGCGAAGAAGGCATTAGCATCGGGTTAAGCTATTTCCGCGAACGCGGTTTTAATGATCGCACCCTCGATAAGTTTGAACTGGGTTATGCTTTGAATGGCTGGGAGAATTTTAGCGAAGAAGCAATTGCCAAAGGATATAATAAAGAGTTGCTGGAAAAGACCGGGCTCATCGTTAAGAAAGACGATGGTAGTACGTACGATCGCTTTCGCGGAAGAGTGATTTTTCCGGTGCACAATATTTCGGGCAAGGTGATTGCTTTTGGTGCCCGCATGTTGGGCAAGGACAAAAACCAGCCTAAATACATTAACTCCCCTGAAACCGAGATTTATCACAAGAGTGATGTGCTCTATGGTTTGTATCAGGGTAAAAATGCCATCCGCCAGCATGATGTGTGCTATCTGGTAGAAGGGTATACAGATGTAATCTCGTTGCACCAGTCGGATGTGCAGAATGTAGTGGCTTCTTCAGGTACTGCGTTAACTGAAAGTCAGATTAAATTGATCCGCAGGTTCACCGAAAACATTACTGTGTTATTTGATGGTGATGCAGCCGGGATTAAAGCTGCATTGCGAGGAATCGATATGATTCTGAAAGGTGGACTGAATGTTCGGGTTGTATTGTTTCCGGATGGGGAAGATCCGGATAGTTATTCACGAAAAGTAGGCACGACTGAATTTCAGAAATTTTTAAAAGATCACACGCAGGACTTTGTTTCTTTCAAAGCTGGTCTTTTTGCCTCGCAGGCTGCGAACGATCCGATCAAGAAAGCAGAATCCATTAAAGAAATTGTTACCAGCATTGCCCAGATTCCCGATCCGGTTAAGCGTTCAGTGTACATCCAGGAAACCAGTTCTCAACTGAAAATTGCTGAAGAAGTTTTACTCACTGAGTTGAATAAAGTAATTATTCAGGAGCGCAGAAAAACGCAGACTGATAAACTGCGCGATCGCGATGAGCCACCGATGCCTGTAGATGTCATGCCGGAAATAACGACTCCGGTGAAGATTGATGCGCAGGGGATGGTAGATCTGCAAGAGCGCGAAACAATCCGGTTGTTGCTCAACTTTGCTGATAAGACTGTTGATGATAACCCGCTCTCAGATTTCTTTGCCCGCGAGTTGGATGATGTGACTTTCTCTAATCTTACGTACAGACAAATTTATGAGGAGTTTAAAAAAGGAATTAGTAAGGGTTCAGTGCCTGACAGTCATTATTTTTTACATCATGGCAGTGAAGACGTTAAACGTGCAGTAACAGATCTTATCACCATGCGGTATGATACCAGCAAACACTGGGGTGATAAGT
>DAOOCD010000279.1:0-4403 GCA_035408225.1 Cyclobacteriaceae bacterium
ATATAAGTTGAGAACTGACCCCCTTTGCCCCCTGAAAGGGGGTACCACCACGAAAGATTTATCTCAATGCCTACATGCCCTAATAGTGGCCGCATGCCGCTGTAAAAGGACAAAGTTGAGCTTAAGTTGACTTAAGCTCGCGTACGAAAAATCAAAAAAAAACCTTCTTCGGGTAATAGTCTGTGCAGACGTTTGTAACGTCAGGTAATTTCAAAAAACCAAGGTTGGGCTTAAGTTGACTTAAGACCGCGTACGAAAAATCAAAGAAATCGTGCACCAGGTAAGATTCTGTGCAGACGTTTTCAACGTCAGGCACAATCATCTTTTGCTCAGGCAGGATCCGCAGAATATCATTTGATTCAATTATTCCAGAGTTAGTAAATTGCCAAATCTGGAATATTTTGCATCTTGTTGTACAACTATATTCATCTGAACCCTTGCTGAAACAATAATAGATTCACTTCCATTTACTTCTAGATGAGAAAATTAATCGCCGGACTCAACATGACCCTCGACGGATATTGCGATCATACAGCCGGGATCGCAGACGAAGAAATACATGAGCACTATAATGATGTCCTCCGCAACGCGGGCACACTGATATACGGCCGGATCACCTACCAGCTCATGGAAAGTTACTGGCCCGCGATTGTAAAAGACCCAACCGGCAATAAACCCATGGATGATTTTGCCGTCCTGATCGATGATATTTCCAAGATCGTGTATTCGCGTACGATGAAGGATGTTAGTTGGAAAAACTCAACCTTGAAGAAGGAGATCATTAGGGAAGACATACTGGCACTCAAACAACAACCAGGGAAAAACATATTAGTGGGCAGCCCCTCTCTGATTGTAGCCTTGTCAAACCTTGGCGTCATAGACGAATATCAAATTGGCGTCCAGCCTATCATTCTCGGCGATGGCTTGCCTTTGTTTAAAAATATCAGGGAACGAATTGACCTTACATTTTTGCATTCAAAAACATTCAAGTGCGGTGCGATGATACTGTACTATGCGCCAAGACCAAGTAGGGTAGCCTAGAGATGTAACTCAATACCAAATAAACTTTCAAACCCTATGATCAAATTTGCCTACACCATCCTATATGTACAAGATGTAGCGAGATCCGTTACGTTCTATGAAACTGCCTTTGGCTTTGCCCGGAAGTTTATCTCCCCTGATAATGATTATGGAGAACTCCTGGCCGGTGAAACAACCCTTTCGTTTGCTTCCATCTCGCTGGCAGGATCAAACCTTCACGATGGCTTTATGGAAAGCAGTCTGGCCAATAAACCCTTTGGTATTGAAATAGGTTTTACAACACTCAATGTTGAAGAAACACTTAACAATGCGATAGCCGCTGGGGCCACTCTGGTCGAACACCCGAAAACTAAACCATGGGGACAGACGGTGTCCTATGTGCGGGATCCTGATGGTTTTTTAGTTGAGATTTGTACGCCCATGGAGTGAGGGTGAAACATTATTAATCATGTAATTTAGTTGCATGTTGTCTGATCTTGATCGCTTTTATTTAAATCAGGACGAGCCCAACAGAAGTTGTATGCTCGCTATGCGCAGTATGATCATCGCCCAGAGTCGGCATATTACCGAAACGGTGAAGTATGGCATGCCTTGCTTCAGTTACCGGAAAAAAGTGTTTTGTTATCTGTGGACCGATAAAAAAACGGACGAACCCTATCTCTTGATGGTCGAAGGAAAGCATCTGGATCATCCGCAACTGGAAGCCGGTACGCGTTCCCGCATGAAGATCTTCAGGGTAGACCCGCACAAAGATCTGCCGATGATAACTATAGATCTCATCTTACACCAGGCATTGCATTTGTATAAAAGCGGGGTGATAAAAATAAAGGGGTGATATGGGTGTTGAGATATTAAGTTTATAGTACCTATCCACTTCCTCCAGGGTAGTTGCCTGCCCCTACAGCTATTCCATTTATCGTTTTATATGTCCGGTTCCTCTCCGGCAAGTCCCACGTACATGATTTCTATGAGGTCTTTAGGGCGCCTCTAATAACCCCATGGCAATTAATTTTCAATATTGATTGCCAGCTCATTATAAAAGACAAAATGCTCATTTTGATAGTTATTAGAAGCGTCCTTCAGTTTTGTGTATTTAAAAGTGATGTCGATTCTGTAAAATCTTAATATCTGGAGTGAGTTGAGGAGGAGTGGGGAGGGCAGGAATAGGGAGGGAAGAAGGATATTTTAAAAACCAAATGCTTCGACTGCCTCACCCGGATTCTCGTCCTCCCGCTCAGCACAGCGGATTGGCTATACGCAATGAATATATTGAAAAACGCACTATTAAAGCATTGAATATCAATAGATGTGTAGTACCTTGAGTTGCGTATATATCCGTGTTAGACACAACTTATGAAAGTATTATTTATAGTTACAGTAGTTTTATTGGTGTCAGCCAAATCTTATGCAGATTGTGGACTAGGAAGAATGGATTTTTGGCCAAATGGTAAGACGATATATGAGAATTCTTTAATTGTAATAGATGGTTATTCCCTAAGTCAGAAAATCATATTGCAGTTAAACCTCAAATATCCTGTTTACCTTAAGTCAGGTGATGAAAAAGTAGAATTAACTGTTGAAGAAATAATAATCGGAGAAGGCAGTTTAACTCAAGCAATTCTGAAACCAGTTAAAGAATTAATTCCTGGCCGTGAATATCATATTTATATTGATAATATTCCTGAAAATCAAAGTCCTGAAACGAAAAACTGGAATTCAATTACTGGTAAATATGAATACCCAAACTGGAAGGTTATAAAAGGAAGGGATATTTCAAAACCGAAATGGGTATCAAAACCTAAGGAATTAAAAAAGACTTTTATTGCATTTGGATGCGGACCTGAGGCTTACGTTTACTTTAGTTTTCAAGCATCCGATCAATCAGAAATATTAATCAAGACATCTGTTACAAGTCTTGCTAGCAATAAAACAACTATAAGCTATTTGAAACCAGAAGAAAATGGAGTATTGAAAGTCGGTCGCGGAATGTGTGGCGGTGCATTTAACTTCAATGAAGGCGATAATTTTGAAGTCAAATTTGATATAATGGATTCATCAGGCAATATTACCAGATGGACAGAAAATAAAATAGCATTTACCAAACCAATTGAATCACACTAAAGCTGTGCCTAACATAGCCTACCCCCCAGCAGGGGCATCTACGCAATCAAAGTTGTCCTTATATTTGAAGAAAGCTACTCAGGCACAGATCTCCCTCACGAGTCCTGCCGGCGGGTAGCCCGGGTCGTTAGCGGTCATGCTTTGCGGTTTTCAACTCTTTGTAAGAAAAATATCAACCAATGATAAAGTCTTTTCTCCTTCTATTCTTGTTCTTTATCACATCCTTTGCGATAGCACAAAAAAGTTCTGTCTGGTATAACCATACTTTATTGGATGTAAAGAATTTAGAAAGTAGTGTAGATTTTTACGCCAAAGTCTTTCAGGCGGACACGATACCGTATCCCTTTCCTCCAAGCCCCCAATACATTGTAAAATGGTTGAGATTTGGTGATGGTATTGAACTCCATTTGTCACAGTGGGTCAACGACACTGCTGAAATTATCAGTGACGTACCTTCAGGACCAAAATATGTTGGTTTTGTACACTTCGGTTTTATGGTAATTTCTATGGATGCTTTTCTGAAGAGGCTTATGGAAGTGAGCAGCGATTACAAATCAGGCAAATACGAGCAACCGATTATTGACAGAATGCCCTACGGTGCAAAAACTATCATGATAAAAGACCCTGATGGAAACGAAATACACGTTATAGAAGCAATGCCTGCAAACAGTAGCACGAACCGCTAACATTGTATAAGCGTAATGCGGGCTGAACAGCTAAAAATGAGCATTTTTACTCTTGAAACTTTACGCTGGGTGGACAGTGAATCACTATGAAACCCTGCACTACGCATGTACTTGACCGTTAGTCCATCTAAAAGAACTGATGAAACAAATATTCTGTCATATACTATTAATTTTATCATGTAACCTGGTAATTGCTGACATCGCTCCTAACCCCATCGTTGTCAATAGTATTTACACGGTCGCTGATTGCAAAATTCAAATGACGAGTGAGTATGTATTCGCAGACATATACAATGACTCAGCAAAAGTTGAATGCACGTTTAATCTCGAGAATTTCGGTGATGCCACTGAAATACAGATTGGGTTTCCTGAAATGAATTTTCAGTATTGGTCCATGGGCAAGTATACTCCAACCGATCGGGGTAATTTTAGAATATATGTTGACGAAAGGTTACTCACTGAAAAGGATATTCAAGTACCCGCCGAAATGGACAGTGTATACAGAAAGTATATGGCTGTTTACCACTTTGATAATGAATACCAACGGAAAAGAGA
>DAOOCD010000280.1:0-4370 GCA_035408225.1 Cyclobacteriaceae bacterium
AAAAGAGATACATTTTATATAATTGATTATGATCATTTTAAGCAATTAAAAAGCGCGCTCACCAAACCAGCAGAAGGGATTTACAGAACTTCGCTTGCAGGCGAGGTGGTACTTAGTGAGGGCAAACGGATTGGAGCCTATGCCTGGACAAGCGCATCACCGATACGATCGGATACCGCTAAATTTACAGGGGCCATTTACCAACTTGATGATGTTGATCAAAAACGAAAGGTTGTGGTGGTTAATCAGGCTTTTATAAATGCAGCCTTGAAGGATAGTGTCACTGTTTCTGTTGGTCAAACCATCAATTTTCTTGGCAAGGAATTGAAAATCATTGGCATCGTTCCGGAACCAAAAGTGAAAGCGCCCCAGATTTATTTTCCAATTACACTACTTTCATTTGATGAACTGCATTCAAATCCACCGATGGTATACTTTGATGCAAAAAAAACTGAGGATATTCCAGTGCTCAGGGAAGAAATAACAAACTGGCTTGAAAAGAATTTTGGTCAGGTGAAAGAGAATTTCAGCATTCAAACAAATGATGCTCGGATTGAACAGGCGACCAGAGCCTTTTTGCTGTTTAGAGTAATTATGGGGTTGATCGTAGGCATCTCGGTTATTGTGGGTGGCATCGGGGTAATGAATGTACTGCTGATTTCAGTAACGGAACGCACTGCCGAAATTGGTATTCGAAAAGCAACAGGTGCCAACAGGCGCGACATTATATTATTGTTTTTGTCCGAGTCGATAACCATTTCAGCCTTTGGCAGTTTTCTCGGCCTGGTCTTCGGAGTTCTGGGAACCATGATCATCATTCCTATTGTAAAAGCAATCACCAAAGTGCCTTTTCAGGCAGCCTATACCTGGAATACCCTTCTCATTATTACAATAGTTTCCTTACTGGTGGGTATTATTTTTGGCACCTATCCCGCTATTCGGGCCTCGCGGCTCAATCCGGTGGATGCCATCCGGCACGAATAGAAAAAAAACTTTGAGCTCCGATAGGGGTATCCCGGCTCAGGTTTGTCTTTCGGGTATAAAAATCAACGTTATGAAAACCCGATTCTCAATTACCCTATTGTTCATTGCCCTTGTAACATTTACAAGCTCAGCACAAGAGATTCAATCAATTTTCAGTGGAGCAAAAACCACTGGTGGATATGGTGCGCTCTCCAACAAATTCACCACCATCCAGGGCCAGTATGCCAATATGTGCGAAGTGTATGGAGGAGTATTCCTCAACCGGAAGTGGATGCTGGGTCTTTCCTTTGCTGGATCTACCAATAATCTGGAAGTGCCCCTGGAATACAGCGCTAATCCTTTACAGCCCATGACTTACCAATACGGTCAGGGTGGGTTGATGCTCGAACGCGTCATAAGCTCAAATAAAACTTTTCACCTTGTCGTGAATCTATTTAGTGGTGCTGGATATACCATGCAGTATAATCGTAACAGCTTGTATGACTACAATTACGACTATTCACCGTATGTATATGATGAGAATTGGTTTTATGTAGTGGAGCCAGGTGTTCAGTTGGAAATCAATTTGTTCCGCTGGATGCGTTTAAGCCCCGGGATTTCCTATCGCAAAACGTATGGAAGCTCAGGACAAGGCTTGTCCGACAATGATCTCAGCAACTGGTCGTACAATGTAACCCTGAAGTTTGGTGGCTTTGGAAAACGCAACCAAAACGAAAGTAGTCCGAACTAAATCAAGAGAAAGTGGTTTATTAGGGATATCTTTTATCCTTAAACCACTTTCTTCATGAAATGGACTGATGTTTTGCACTATGCTTCCAAAGGAAATCTGACTCAACCCAAACGGGTTGAAAAAACGGATGCCGAGTGGAAGAAAATCCTTACGGAAGAGGAATTTCAGGTAACCCGCAAGAAAGGAACGGAGCGGGCTTTCAGCGGAGAATATTGTGAAGCACACGAACCCGGACTTTATGCCTGCCGATGTTGTGGCACTGTACTGTTTGACTCGCGCACCAAGTTTGAATCAGGAACCGGCTGGCCCAGTTTTACCACTTCTGTGGAGCCCAATGTAATAAAGTACACAAAAGATTCCAGCTATGGAATGGTTAGAGTTGAAGTTGAATGCAGCGTGTGCGATTGTCATTTAGGCCATGTGTTTCCCGATGGCCCACCGCCCACCGGCTTGCGTTTTTGCATCAATTCAGCTTCGATAAAGTTGGTTTAACAATGTGAGGCATCTGCAAGCTCAATAGAGTTTGAATTTTGTGCCTATTATCTCAACAAACCTGTTATCGATTAATGTTATGCATTTCATATGTTATTGTTCATGCAGTGGATACCAGATAAATTTTGAGTATATCTAAATAGTATATACCTTTGGACAAAGATTATACTATGAAAAATCTATCATTAAAACTTGAGGATGATATTTTTCAGGAGACTGAGAAAATAGTGATCAAAGTAAAAAAGAGCCGGAACAGGTATATCAACGAAGCTATCGAATTCTACAATCGACTTCATAGACGTAGACTGCTTTCTAAACAATTGAGTAAGGAATCAAAAATCGTTGCCAAGGACTCTCTTGAAGTTTTGGCTGAGTTTGAAAAGCTGAACGATGAAGATTAAGCAATTCGAAATCTGGATTGCCGACCTAAATCCAAGAATGGGGACAGAAACCGACAAAATCCAACCCGTCATTATTGTTCAAACGGACTTGCTAAATAGAGAACATCCATCGACTATCGTTTGCCCGATAACGACAAATGTAAAACCGGACTCAGAGATACTGCGAGTTCATCTTAAAAAATCAAAGTTCGGACTCAAAGAGGACTGTGACATAATGATTGACCAAGTTAGAGCAATTGACAACAAACGACTTGTGAAAAAAGTTGGAGAAGTGAACAGCGACACCGCTGACAAAGTGAGAGAGAATTTAAAAATAGTTTTGGACTTGGACTAACCTTCACGAAACGCCAACATACACTAATACTTACTACCAAAAAACAGTGTACAAGGCAATCAGAATTCCGATGATGATAAGGGATCCAAAAATAAATCCTGGATTTACCTTGAAGAGTTTAACATCTACTTCCATCAGTTTCTTAGGATTTGTTTCGGGTTTTATCAAACTCATGATCACCATAATGATTATGATGAGTACAAAGGTAATTGACATGCGGTCGAGGAAGGGATAATCGGGAAACCAACCGTTGGTCCATACGGGAAGAAACTTAAGAATAGCTGAAACGGGAATTGTTAATAACGCACCCGTCATGGCAGCTGCTGCCGTTGTTCGTTTCCAGAAAAAGCCCATCAGAAAAATAGCCAGCACTCCGGGTGAAATGAACCCTACATATTCCTGAATGAATTGATAGGCTTGATCCAGGGTTTTCAATGCGGGTGCTACAAACCCCGCGATTGCTATTGAAATTACAACGGCCCATCGGCCCACGCGCACCAGTTTTTTTTCATCAGCCTGCTTATCAAAATACTTTCTATAAAGATCGAGGGAAAAAATGGTGGAGATACTATTGGCTTTGCCGGCCAAGGATGCCACCACAGCCGCGGTAAGTGCAGCAAAGGCAACGCCCTTAAGTCCTGCAGGCAATAAATTCATTAGTGTGGGGTAAGCGTGATCTGGTTTTAATATTCCCAACTCATCCACCATCTCAGTTTGAAACATGCCTTGCTGATATAACACATACATGGCGATGCCGGGTAACACGGCAATCAATGGAATCATCAGTTTTAAAAATGCGGCAAACAATAACCCTTGACGTGCGGTTTTTAAATCGGCACCCAGCGCGCGTTGGGTGATGTATTGGTTACAGGCAAAATAGTTAAGGTTGTTAATCCACATGCCACCGATCAGCACTGATAGCCCTGGCAGATCTTTGTAATAATTGTGGTCTTTGTTAAGGATCATATGAAAATGACTTTCAGCATTGTCCTTTAACAACACAAGCCCCTTCCAGGCATTATTTCCAAAACCAAATTTTTCAGAGAGTAATGTGAGCGCGAGATAAGAGGTAATCAGTCCACCTATAACCAACACAGCAACTTGAATCACGTCTGTGTAGCCAATTACCTTCATGCCCCCTAATGTTACTACAATGGCGAACACGCACAATCCGAAAATACACAGTTCAAAAGATAAATTGGAAATTGAATTGATGGCGATTGCCCCCAGGTATATAATGGACGTAAGATTGACGAACACATAGACCAACAACCAGAAGATAGCCATCACCGTGCTCACTTTGTCATTATAACGGGTTGCCAGAAACTGGGGCATGGTATAAATTTTATTCTTCAGATACAGAGGAATAAAAAATATGGCTACAATAATCAGCGTAGCTGCGGCCATCCATTCGTAGGTAGAGATTGCC
>DAOOCD010000281.1:0-4365 GCA_035408225.1 Cyclobacteriaceae bacterium
GAATTGGCTGGCTTTTCAAAGCGAGCATTTATCGAGATCATGGGTAAATATGGTTTTTCTGTTTTCAACGACTCTGTTGATGATTTGATTTCTGATATTAAGAATACCTGAAATAATAGGCTGACGAAATTTAGGCATTATGAAAATACTCATCCGGTCAGCATTAATAATCTCCCCGCAGTCACCCTTTCACAAAAAAAAGAAGAACGTTCTCATTCAAAACGGTCGCATCGAAGAGATCGGTGACAAAAACTACAGTGCCGATCGTGTACTTGATGCCGAAGGCATGATCCTTTCTGCCGGTTGGTTTGATCTCGGAGCACATGTCGGTGACCCCGGTCACGAACAAAAAGAAGATTTGATTTCGTTAGCCAAGGCAGCAGCGGCCGGAGGCTTTACCGAAGTAGCTGTGTTGCCCAATACACACCCAACCATCCAAACTAAAAACGAAGTAAGTTATATCACCGGCCTTAACGAAAACCGGTTGGTTCAGATTCATGCGATGGCAGCCGTTACAAAAAACTGTAAAGGCGAAGAACTTACGGAGATGATAGACTTGAATCAGGCCGGAGCCATTGCCTTTACCGATGGACTAAAACCCGTGTGGCATACCGACATTTTTCTTAAGTCGTTGCAATACCTTCAGAAGTTTGATGGCTTGTTGATCGATCACCCGGAAGACATCTGGCTTAATTTGTTTGGTCAGATGCATGAAGGTCCTCAAAGTACAATGCTCGGGTTAAAAGGATTACCCCGTATAGCGGAAGAAGTAGCGGTAAGTAAAAACCTTGAATTACTCGGGTATGCGGGTGGACGTTTGCATTTTGCAAAACTATCCACTGCCAAATCATTGGATATGATTCGGGCTGCAAAAAAGAAAGGCTTAAATGTAAGTTGTGATATTGTTGCGTATCAACCTCTATATAGTGATGAGGTGCTTTCAGATTTTGACACTAATTATAAAGTGAATCCGCCTTTGCGTGAGAAGACAGATCAGGATGCTTTAATTAAAGGACTCAAAGATGGTACTGTCGATGTGCTGGTTAGCAATCACACCCCGCACGAAGATGAAAGTAAGTTTCTTGAATTCGACCAGGCCGAATTTGGCATGATCAACCTCCAGACCTTTGCTTCCCAATTAGTATCGCTTTCGCGATCAGTAGAAATTGAAGACCTGATTGAGAAGGTAACAGATGCCCCGCGCAGACTTTTAAAATTGCCACCCGTGATCGTTGATCTGGATACAAAAGCCAACCTCACGTTGTTAGATCCCAACCGGGAGTGGACGTTCGCTCCGGAATTAAATTTTTCAAAATCTAAAAACTCACCCTGGCTTGGTCAAACCCTGAAGGGCAAGGTGACGGCTGTTTTCAACAACTCAAAACAATGGCTCGATGCTTAATCGGGTTCCCCGACTGTTGTTTATTTCAGTTCGCAACGGCCTGATTGCCGGTGTGCTTGGTTTCATTTTTTTGCTTGCTCTGTATTATATGGGCAAACATCCCTTTCTGTTTCCGATCTATTTCGATTTCAGGATTATTCTCTTTGTTGTTTTTATGGTGATGGGGTTGAAAGAACTCCGTGACGACCATCAGGACGGAGAACTTTCTTTTGGTCAGGGCATGGTTAGCAACCTGGTGTTTACCATAATTTTTGCAACGATAACAGCCACCCTTATCTGGATGTTATGTGCTATCGAGCCACTGTTTTTATCAGACTATATTAAAACGGCAATGGCTCAAATGGAATCCATTGCGCCCGCAGTAATTGAGCAATTAGGAAAAGAAGGGTACGAGCGTAATTTAAATGGACTTCCTGCTACTAATGGAAGCGACTTAGCACTCGATTATTTTGCGAAAAGCTTTATTGTGAGCTTTTTTTTAAGCATAATAATATCAGTAATTTTAAGACGACAACCCAAAACCAATTAAAATTATGGAAGATCAAAATGCACAATTAGAAAAAGTATCAACACGGTCAGCAGGTATTCGCTATGGCTTGATGATGGCAGTACTGTCTATCGCATTTTTCATGATCATGAACGTGGCTGATCTTGATATGCAAGGTCCAGTTGGCTATTTGAGTTGGGTAATTACCGCTGCAATGCTATTTCTGGCGCATAAATATTATAAGGATGAAGGTGATGGATTTATGACCATTGGCCAGGGTGTAGGTATTGGCTTTTGGGCTGGAATGGTATCGAGTGTTATCTCCAGTATTTTTACTTACGTCTACGTTAAATTCATCGATGATGGTTTTCTTCAAGCTATTAAAGACAAGCAAATCGAATCCATGCAGGAGAGGGGTATGTCGGATGAACAAATTGACCAAGCCATGCAATTTGCTGGTGCCTTTTCTACACCCGAAGCTATTCTTGGATTTGGAATTGTGTTCGGAATCATTGGAGGTGTTATTATCGGACTGCTGGTGGCGCTGTTCACTAAAAAGAGCAATCCCGATCTAGTAGTATAATTTTTAATGAATAAGTTGAACATATCATTAATTGTTCCTGCCAAGGACGAACAAGAATCCATTCCAGAACTCAGTCAGTGGATAAGCCGTGTTATGCAACAACACGGCTTTTCTTATGAAGTTATCTTTGTCGATGATGGCAGTACGGATGGCACGTGGGAAGAGATTCAAAAACAAAATTTAATCAATTCGTCTTTTAAGGGAGTTAAGTTCAACCGCAATTTTGGTAAGTCGGCCGCCTTGCACACAGCATTTAAGCTTGCCGAAGGCGATGTGGTGATCACCATGGATGCTGATTTACAGGATAGCCCGGACGAGATACCTGAGTTGTACCGGCTTATTAAAGAAGAAGGATTTCAGTTAGTAAGTGGCTGGAAGAAGAAGCGCCACGATCCGATTTCCAAAACCATTCCGTCTAAGTTTTTTAATTACGTTACCAGCAAAATCTCGGGCATTAGTCTGCATGATTTTAATTGTGGATTAAAAGCCTATCATCACCAGGTGGTAAAAAATATTTCGGTGTATGGCGAAATGCATCGCTACATACCTGTGATTGCCAAGTGGGCGGGCTTTACAAAGATTACGGAGAAAGTAGTAGAGCATCGCGAGCGTAAATATGGAGTCAGTAAATTTGGATGGGAGCGTTTTGTGCGTGGCTTTCTGGATTTGTTATCCATCACGTTCATCGGCAGGTTTGCCCAGCGCCCCATGCACTTCTTTGGCACGTGGGGTATTATTTCATTTTTATTTGGTTTGGGCTTTACGGTAAAAATCCTGTACGATAAAATTGATTCTGTTTTCATTTCAAAGATTCCACTAAAGCGTGAGGTAACAGAACAGCCCATTTTTTACCTGGCACTTGTTGCACTGGTCGTTGGCGTACAACTTTTCCTCACGGGATTTATTGCCGAGTTACTGGCCCGTCAGTCTGTTTCTAAAAAGAAATATTTGGTTATTGATCGAGTAGGGATTAATGAAACAGCGGAAAGTATAAAGTCAAAAGTTCAAAGTTTAAAGTAACAGCTGTATTATTTTAAACTTTTTGCTTTCTACTTTTAACTTTCGACTTTAAACTCCTATTGAACTTTTTTTCCCCTACCTTTGTCTATTCATTGTCGTTCTTTGAATGGGCTTTGCCAATTGCACTTTGCCTATTGTCAATTTATTAAAAAACGGGGCTGACCGGTTTTGACAGGATGCGTGGAGGTGTATGCCAGCATGCAGGCTCATGGGATGAGAGCCTTAAAAGATGGTCCTACAATTATAAGTGGCGAGAATACTTACGCCATGGCTGCTTAATCTGACCTAAGGTTAGATTTGCTTATTCGCTGATAAGATCGGTGGAAGCCATCATTGCCCGGTGCTCTGTTTAGCGGTGCCGGAACCGCAGTGTCGAAAGCATAAACTGGGCCTCGTTGTTGTTGCGCAACGATGTCGAGATAACAGTAACTACGGAAGTGTTTAGGCTGTTGCCTGCCTTGCAGTTCCCGACAATCAAAGTCAACTAAGCATGTAGAACGTACACGTTCATCTTCTCTGGACCAGGGTTCGATTCCCTGCAGCTCCACATTTAACTATAAACGACTATTTCAAAGTCGTTTATTCTTTTCTGTTCTCGGACGGAAAATGGCGCAATTCAATTACTAATCCCACTATTTCAGAAATGAGGTTGTGGGATTTTTTTTTGTAAGGCTTCTCGACAAGGGTGAAAACGTTAAAAAATTAGTACCCTATTTGAGCACTTAACATCTCCCAACGCCTCTGAGGTGACAGAAAGGGTACTAATTGTCCGTGAGATATTGATTCACAGACACTTAACTAACTTCTGAAAATGCGAAATAACGTAAAGATTACTTTCCAGCTTTTTAAGTCCAAGACCAACTCCCTAAAACA
>DAOOCD010000282.1:0-4363 GCA_035408225.1 Cyclobacteriaceae bacterium
TATTTTTCATAAACTATAGTTATTCGGAGCCGTTATGAGCACTTCTTCCACTGTTAGCCTCGCCGAGGTCTACCGCAGCGTACGGGTGCCGGTGAATGCAGGCCTGTGGCGCAAGATGCTCGCGTTTGCCGGTCCGGGGTATCTGGTTTCGGTCGGGTATATGGATCCGGGGAACTGGGCAACCGACATTGCCGGGGGTAGTCAGTTTGGTTATAAGCTAATCTGGGTATTATTAATGTCAAACCTGATGGCCTTGCTTCTGCAAAGTCTCAGTGCACGATTGGGTGTTGTTCGACAACTTGACCTGGCTCAGGCTTCGCGTAGTTCATATCACCCCATAGTAAACTTCTGGCTTTGGTTGCTGGCAGAAATCGCAATTGCTGCCTGTGACTTAGCCGAAGTTTTGGGTATGGCTATTGGTCTGCAATTATTATTTGGCCTGCCATTAATCTGGGGCGTAACCCTCACCGTTTTGGACACTCTTCTCCTACTTGTTTTACAGAGTTATGGGATGCGAAAGATTGAAGCGTTTATTATAGCACTCGTTGCTACTATCGGAGCTTCATTTTTATTAGAAATGATCTGGGCCAAGCCCGATATGGGTGAATTAGCATTAGGATTTATTCCATCATTCCCTTCAGATGCAGCTTTATATATAGCGATTGGGATTATTGGTGCAACGGTAATGCCCCATAATCTTTATCTGCATTCCTCACTGGTTCAAACCCGCAGGATTGACACGAGTGAAAGAGGAATCTGGAGTGCTCTTAAGTACAATCTCATTGACTCTACCATTGCTCTAAACGCAGCCTTTTTTGTTAATGCTGCAATTCTTGTGCTTGCTGCCTCAACTTTCTTCAGGGCAGGTATGTATGAGGTGTCCGATATCCAGGACGCCTATAAATTCTTATCCCCTATTTTAGGAAACGACTGGGCATCGATCTTGTTTGGAGTGGCCCTGATTGCAGCCGGTCAAAGTTCTACTATTACAGGTACTTTAGCCGGGCAGGTAGTAATGGAAGGCTATTTGAATTTGAGGATCGCCCCCTGGCTGAGAAGATTGATTACCCGATTGATTGCTATCATACCCGCCTATATTGTAATTATCCTTTATGGCGAAGGACAGACTGGTGAATTGCTTGTGTTCAGTCAGGTGGTTTTGAGTTTACAACTTGGATTTGCAATTATCCCACTTATTCATTTCACAAGTGATAAAGAGAAGATGGGTGTTTTTGCTATTAAACCATGGATGAAGATTGCCGCATGGCTTATTGCGATTATCATTGTTTCACTGAACGTAAAATTAGTGATCAATGAAATCTCCTCGTGGATTGAATTAGCCGGAGAAAAGTCCTGGATTGTTTATATAACTGCGATCCCGGTTTGCATTAGCGCAGCCGCACTTTTACTGTACATAACCTTTAAACCCACAATGGACAGAAGAAGAATGGATAAAATGGCAAGAATTCCCCACGGTACAGCAGCCCCATTGGTAGATTTAGGTTCAACTGTATATAAGCAAATTGCGATCACTATTGACTTCAGCTCAGTCGATAATTTAACGATTCGAAGCGCTACGGCACAAGGCGGCAAATCCGCTAACTACTTGTTGGTACACGTAGTAGAAACAGCTGGAGCCATCTGGTATGGCAGCGAAATTGCCGATCATGAGTCGAGCGAAGACTCACTGGCATTGAAGGATTATCTTAATCAGTTGAAAAACCAGGGTTATCAGGTTGAGATGAAGATTGGCTTCGGTAATCCCAAGCAAGTAATTCCTGAAATTGTAGACGAATTCAAAGCAGACCTTTTAGTGATGGGGGCGCATGGGCATAAGTGGTTCAAGGATTTAATTTTTGGAACTACTGTAGATACGGTACGCCATCGGGTAAAAATACCGGTACTGATTGTGAGAGATTAACCCGATTGAATTTCTGAGGCCCAACCATTCCTGACTATCTTGCAGCATGTCTTCAACTCATTTCCGGGAGGATACCATTATAGCTCTTGCCACTCCGCATGGAGTTAGTGGCCTGGCTGTAATTCGCCTCTCAGGAAAAGGTGCTATACGTATCACGCAAACACTCTTTAGGGGCAAGAACCTTTTGGATCAACCTTCACACACAATCCATTTGGGTACTTTGGGTGAAAATGACAAGACTATTGATGAGGTAATGGTATCCGTCTTCAGGGAGCCTAATTCATTTACCAAAGAAAACTCTATTGAAATTTCCTGCCATGGTTCGCCTATTGTTATCCGGGAGATAATCAAAGTTTTCCTTAAGCACGGGGTGCGCCTCGCTGAGCCAGGTGAATTCACCAAGCGGGCCTTTCTAAACGGACGCTTTGATCTTGCGCAAGCCGAAGCTGTGGCTGATCTTATCCATGCAGAAAATGACAATGCCCGGCAAGCTGCACTTAATCAGATGCGGGGCGGATTTTCGCATGAGATAAAGCATCTGCGGGAAGAACTTATTCACTTTGCCTCGCTGATTGAACTGGAACTGGACTTTGGAGAAGAGGATGTTGAGTTTGCCAAACGGCTGGATCTACAACAACTTGTTCGTAAGATTCAAGATTATCTTAGTGGGTTGATCAGCTCATTCGATCAGGGTAATGTAATCAAGAATGGCATCCCCACAGTGATTGCCGGCAAACCTAATGCGGGTAAGTCGACCTTGCTCAATGCCTTGCTTAATGAAGAGAAGGCCATAGTATCCGATATTCCGGGTACTACCCGTGATGTAATCGAAGATGAAATCACCCTGGGTGGAATAACTTTTCGGTTTATGGACACTGCCGGTCTGCGCGAAACACAAGATACTATAGAAGCCATGGGTGTTACGCGTACCCGTGAGTCGATGAAAAAGGCTTCGTTGATCCTGTATCTTTTTGATCTTGCAGAAAGTTCGCTGGACGAAATAAAGCAACAGGAGTCTGAGCTGAGAACACTAAATATTCCCTATATAAAAGTTGGTAATAAACTGGATAAGGCTCCTTTGGAACTCATAAAAGAGATTGACAATCAGGACTTTATATTTATTTCTGCCTCCACAAAAACTAATCTGGAAGCGCTTAAAGAAATGATCCTTTCGAAGTTCAGGATCAATGAAGTGAAGCAAGGTGATGTGCTGGTGACTAATCTTCGTCACTTCCAGAAACTCAATGAAACCAAAGAAGCACTAAGTCGAGTACTGGAAGGACTGGAGTCTGGGATAACCGGAGATTTTCTCGCGATGGATATTCGACAAGCATTGCATTACCTCGGTGAGATCACCGGTGAGATAACCAGTGATGATTTACTTGCAAATATTTTTGCTAAGTTTTGCATAGGTAAATAGATCTGTTAATTACATTTACATAAGGAGTATTTCGATCACCTTGAAATAACCAACAACCAAAAAAAAATAAACCAAAATTACCATGGCAAAGAAAGCAAAAAAAGCTGCTAAGAAAGGGAAGGCAAAACCCAAAAAGGCAGTAAAAAAATCCGCTAAGAAGTCAGCAAAAAAAGTAGTTAAAAAAGCAGCTAAGCGCCCGGTTAAGAAAGCAGTAAAAAAGGCTGCCAAGAAAGCTAAGAAAGTGGCGAAAAAAGTAGCCTCAGTGGTGAAGAAAGCAATCAAGAAAGTGGTGAAAAAAGTAGCACCTAAGCCTGCTCCAGCGCCAGTAGCTGCTCCCGTTGCACCCCCGGCACCTGCACCTGCACCAACTCCAGTGCCTACTCCGCCTACTGAAAATTCGGGTAATGGCTCTGGCTTCTCTATGTAAACAAGATCTTCTCTTAACCAGAAAGAGCGATCTCTTAAGAGATCGCTCTTTTTGTTTCTCCCAGGTTAAACAGTTGATATGTAAACCCTGTTTTACAAGGAGCTTTTCAGTAATAAGAAGAGGGTTATAAAATGGTAATTATTGGTAACTTGCCTCTTACCTCGTTTAAACTTTGAACTAATATAAACTCCTATGAATAATCGTAGACTTCCCTTTATCATTTTGGCCATTGTTGCATTTATAGTGATTCTGGCACTTTCATCTAGCCTATTTTATACCATCAGCGCTACCGAACGGGCTGTGTTATTTTATCCTTTTGGCAAAGGCCTTGATAAGGATAACATAGTGGGCCCAGGCACCCACATGAAAGCCCCCTGGAATGAAGTTTATGTTTACAAAGTCAACGAGACATCTTCAGAAGAAAATATGGATGTCCTGGACAAGAACGGCCTCTCAATCCACATTGATATTACAGTACGTTATTATCCAATTCCCGACAAAATCGGATATATCCACGAGCAGTTTACCAATGATTATGAAACAGTTCTTGTAATCCCGGAGGTTCGATCCACAGTTCGTCAGGTGATGGGCCGAT
>DAOOCD010000283.1:0-4321 GCA_035408225.1 Cyclobacteriaceae bacterium
GGCTGACAGTTGAAAATTACTAGTGAGACAGCCTCATAAAGATACTAAACCCTTATCTACCCGCAGTTCCTAAATTGAATAGAGCCGTTACTTCAGTTTGTGAAAGGGCGGTATTAAATACCCTTACATCATCAATCGAAGCAGTAGCTAAAGGAGCCCAATCAGGGCGTGTTGCGCTTGCAAAACCAAGGTCACTTGATGCCATACTTCCGAAAACCGCCAACGCAGGTACCCTCATTTTAAGTACCCCAGCTGTTGTTCCACGTTTGGTATAACCGCCAACAGATACACCATTTGCATAAAGTTTAAATAATCCAGTTGAGCCTTCCCACGTCATAGTGTAAAGTGCCCAATCTTTGCCCCCTTTAAAATAAGCACCTGTCTGACCGTTTCCATCTGCCGTTGCTGCATCGTTGTTGAAAAGTGCGACATTATCTTCACCTCTCTGTGAACCATCGGACATTGTTGTATTAAGGTAGTTTTTAAACTCAACAGTATCAGAGCCCGGCAAATGACGAGCAGTTTCAACAGTTGCCTGAATATTTCCCCAAAAATCGGTAGCCGTTGGAATAATGCCGAAAAGTGATGTGTACCCACCCCCTACGAGACCCTTCTGTCCTCTTATATTTACCCATAAGCTTACAGTAAAATTATTCAATGCATCTACTGTGTTTATTTTAGTAATAGCGGGATAAACAATTCCACCCTGGGTCAGTTGCAACGCATTACCCAATTTACCTGCGGTAGATCCTACAGTTCCAACAGTCTTAGTAGGAGCTGTTCCAGACAATGTCTCGTTGTTGTTTTCATCAAATGTCCAATGCGCTACGAGATTAGAGGCTGCTACCTCATTTGAATTGTTGTACCCATCAATTTGGGGCAGCGCTTCATCTTTAGAACACGCAGCAAACGTGAGAACGGAAACGGTAATGATACCGGATACAAAATACTTGATTGTTTTTTTCATTTGATTTAACTTAAGTTTAATTAATTATTGTTTTCAACATATACCTTCACTAAAACCATCTATCACTGCCTTGTAATCTTCCGCCAACTGGCGTATCTATACCTATCTTCGATTTCAATAATTTGGATTTTGCACCAGCTTATTTCCGCTCAATAATATTTGTGAGTTGGGGATAGGAAGTAACTCATGCTTGCCTGCAACAAAATTCATTTTGCCCGATGTCATCATTACCTGTGCTGCCCTGCCCTGGCGAACAATATCCCAGAAGCGTTCATGCTCCATAGCAAATTCAATATGTCGCTCTTGCCAAACATCGTCAATCGTTACGCCTGATTTTGGAGAAAGTCCTGCCCGTACACGCACCTCATTTACCCTGGAATCAGGATCACCGAGGCCTCGCTTCAATCCTGCTTCAGCATTCATTAACAGAACATCGGCATAACGAAGTATTCGAATATTCTTAGGTCTGTTTTTAGATTGTGGCCTGGCAAACTTTTCCTTATCTCTGCTGGTGTAGGCTTTGTAATTGTAAAAAAGATTTTGAACAGAGTCTGAACTGGGAATCCGGAACCCATCCCAAAGCACCGTGCCTTTATGAGTTCCTGAATTGTCGATAGCAATAACCGTGGCAGCCCTCCGTAAATCACCCGGTTCATAAGCCGCTAATAATGTGGATGAAGGAGTATTAAAGCCATAGCCTAAATCGTCCCAACCGCCAGAACCACCTACACGTGGCCCCTGACTTATGGTATAGTTATCAATATCCAGGTTCTCATTATTAAATTCACCGGTCTGAATTTCAAAAATTGATTCTATGTTGTTATCACCAACTTGTCGCCAGATTGTGGCATACTCATCTACCAACTGATATTGCCCGGATTGAATGACTTCGTTAGTCAATTGAAACACTTCATCCCATTCGCCACGATACATATGCACTTTTGCCAGCAAGGCTTGAGCAGTACCTTTATTAACATGACCCGTAACACTTGCGTTTTTCATCAGGAGATGATCAACCGCATATTGAAGATCTCTTTTGATACTATCGTACACAACATTGATATCGGAACGGGTTTGGAACGTTGGATCCGTATTCGCATCACTCGCATTCTCCGGCACGCGTAACACCAACGGAACGCCTCCAAACATTCTTACCAGATTAAAATAGAAATACCCTCTAAGGAAACGTATTTCACCTATTAATATACTTCGCTCCTCCACATCAATAGCAGCAACTCCAAGTTCCTTTAAGGCTTGATTGGCAGCACCAATACCATTGTAGTGTCCACTCCAGAGTGTTTCACAAAACCGATTGGTGGGTGTTAGAGTGAAATTATCGATATCCCCAATGGGTACTAGTTGATCACCTGGGGTACTTCCCTTATCAGCATCATCTGAAATTGTGCTGGTAACGGAAATGAAGCCCCAGCCATGCACATCGCCATTGCCAAAAGCATCGCCCTGCAATAGGCTGTTATATACACCAGTTACTAATTTCCGTGCAAGATTCGGATCTGTTTGTGTTGTTACACCACCTTGTACTTTTATATCCAGAAAATCATCGCTGCAGGAAAGTACAGACAGAACAACCAATGTCAAGAGAAACACGCTTGCTTTTATCAGGTATCGATTCGTCACTTTTTTCATAGGCTCAACCTTAAAAACCAACTGATATCCCAATGGCTACCGTGCGTGTAGTTGGATACGCACTCAACTCAATACCGGAGCTGATCGGATCGCCCGGTAATTCAGGAGTAAAACCGCTGTACTTTTTAAGTGTAAATAAGTTTTGAGAAGTAGCGAATGCCCGCAGGCTTGTCAACTTTAGTTTGCTCAAAGAAGCAGTAGGGAATGTATAGCCAATGGTTAGGTTATTGATTCGAACAAAAGTTCCTGATTCTACAAAGTAGGTAGAGGCCAACTGATTACCCGTATTTGCACCAGGTTCCGTTTGAGTGCGATTGGCAGAAGTCCAGCGATCGTAGACTACTGCTTTTTCTACATTGTCTCTGCCATCAACCTTTACGGCTTTTTTTCCATTGTAAACTTCATTGCCCACATTGCCATAGAAGTCAATACTAAAATCAAAGTTCTTAACCGTTACTGATCCACTTAATCCAAAGTAGGCAACGGGCTGGTAGGAGCCAGCAAAAACACGATCCTCATCATCAATAACACCATCCCCATTCACATCGTTGTAGATAAAATCACCAGGCTTTGCCGTAGGCTGGATTATCTTTCCATCAGAACTGGTATAGGCATTTACTTCGTCTCCTGTATTGAATACTCCAGTAGTCTCCAACACAAAGAAACTACCAACAGGATAATCATTTACCGTGAGTGTCGTGAAGCCTTGTGCAGCGCCAATACCACCACCACGTATAGCCTGGCCTCCGTTAAGAGCCAGTACTTTATTATCATTAAATGTAACGTTACCGCCTACACTGTATGTGAAATTATCAGAGACACGTTTCTTCCAATTAAGGAGTACTTCTACGCCCCTGTTTTGAATTGTTGCTGCATTGGTGAGGATTACCCCATCTGCATCGCCTACTGTTCTCGGAACAGGAACATTAATCAGTGCATTGGCAACTTTCTTATCATAAAAATTTACTTCACCCGTAAGCTTTGACTGGAACAACCCGAACTCAATGGCAAGGTCATATTCCTGCGTAATCTCCCAGGTTATATCAGGATCAATAATCTGATTGATTTGTGCACCGTTGGTAGCAGGATCAACACTACCATTAAATGGATAGGGTCTATTTAACGAAACAGTTTGGGTAAACGCATTGGTGGGTATTTGATCGTTACCAACCTTGCCGTAAGATCCTCTCAGTTTTAGCAAATCAAAAAGCTTTTGATTTCGCATAAATCCCTCTCTGCTCAGCAACCAACCAACACCAAAGGAGGGAAAGGTTTGCCATCTATTCTGACTTGGTAAACGCGAACTGCCATCAACGCGAGCGGTTGCAGTAAGTAAATATTTTTCTTTAAACGAATAATTAAGTCGCCCGAGATAAGAGTTGCGTGCCCATGCATCACCGCCACCATTATTTTGAGAAGTATTAGCATCCCCAACGCCAATGTACCAGAGATCAGGATCTGCCGGCACTTCATTTCGATTAGCGGAGATATAGCTTCCATTAAACTTTTCTGCGGTAATACCAGTAAGAAAAGTAAAATCGTGTTCACCCACCTTCTTTGTAAATGTGGCGGTATTGTCCCACACCCACCGAAAAGCCTGCGATTGTTGAACCGTCAGTCCGCTCTGATTGCGGAGTTGATTTCCACCAGCAATTAAAAAAGTTTCTTCGTCTGCATTGAATTGATAGAAATATCCTCGGTTAAGAG
>DAOOCD010000284.1:0-4299 GCA_035408225.1 Cyclobacteriaceae bacterium
AAAGATGATAACCATCGCTAGGCAGCTCTATTATAGCGATGGCAAAATATTTTCAAAAGAAGATAATGGTGATAATTATTACTGGTATAAAAATGGGCTTTTTTACAGATCCACAACAGTGACCTATATATCTTTTGATGGCGAAACTGCGTCATATATAGTTTCTATAACGAAGGGACAGTGCCAGAAATCCTCCGAAACATTTATTTCCAATATAACAGCAATAGAGGAGATACCAGAATCGATACTAGATATTTTCCCTAATCCCGCAACTTCGAATATAACTCTAAGAATAGAACAAACTAATTTATCAATTCAAATCATTGACTCAACCGGAAAAGCGATTTATTCAACTACTGAGATTAGCGGGGGTGAATATGTAATTGATACAACCCGCTGGAGTAAAGGGCTTTATACAATTGTTGTGGATAGTAAGAAAGAGATATATACAAAACGTATAATAATATTTTGAATTAAAATTTTCAATTTTCAAACTGATCTTTAGGTTCAATTACATAACAAATTATCCATTATGACTGATACCTATGAAAAGTTGTTACATATACATTTTGGAAAAATCTTGCAAACCTTAAGCAAACAAGAACGTTCATTCGCTTTTAAAAAATGAATACTTGAAAAAGTTGATTATAAGAAAGTCATTGTTAGGCTTGTAAGAAGTAAATAAATTAGGATTTATAAATAGGTGCAATAGTTTTATCAATTTTTTTCATTCGAATCCTCCAGCTCCAACCGCGCTTCTTCCAGATCCAATTCGTATTCAATTTTTCGCACTACTTCATCGCTTACCTTTTCCTCTTTTCGTAAACGTAAAATCAAGTCTCGTTCTCGATTGATCAATTCATATTGAATTCGGTGCAGCTCAGCTATTTGCTCAGCTGTCATGTGTTGTTGTGATTCATCTTTTCTGATTCGCTGAATGCGGATTTCGTATTTGCTTTTGATCTGATTCAGCACTGCATCACTTAAGCCTAGTGAATAATTCTCTTCAATATGCTCAATCACAGAAGCTGCGAGATGAACCCTGGTTTTCTCTTCTTCCTTAATCTGGCGATCATCAGATTTTACGCCCAACCAATTAATGAGTTTTCGCAGCGTCATCCCTTGCATAACAAGCGTAACAAATATGACACAGAATGTAAGGAAGATGATCAGGTCGCGATTAGGGAATGCTTTCGTTTCACTCACCATCAAGGGAAGACCTAAGGCAGCCGCCAGCGAAACGATTCCGCGCATCCCTGACCAGGCAATGATGGACACACTCCGCACATTGGTATCCGGTTCACGTTCGCGAATGGCTTTACTAAACCATCTTGGCAAATAAGCCCCAGGAAATACCCAGATAATCCTGGCCACCACAGCTGCAATGCTAACCACAGCGCCATACCAAAAAAGGGTACCCAGCGAGTCACTGGTGATATGTTTCAGGATGATTGGCAATTGTAGTCCAATCAGAATAAAAATGACTCCATTCAAAATAAAGATCATTGTATCCCACACCGCATTTGCCTGAATCCGGGTTCGATTCGAAAAAACTTCGGATGAACGCGGACTTAAAAACAACCCTGCAGCTACAACGGCCAGTACACCCGATGAGTGAAACTCCTCAGCTAACAAATAGGCAGCGTAGGGTGCAAGCAGCGTAAACGTAGTGTCCGTGGTAGCATTGTTAGGGGTGATTTTATGAATCCAGAAAAATGAATACCCTATCAGAAGACCGATCGCAATACCTACGCCTACCACATAAAAAAAGTTAATACCCGCAAGCCAGAAAATGAACGTTCCAGATGCTGCAGCAGCAATTGCATAGCGATAGGCAATCAGGCCGGTAGCATCGTTCACTAAACTTTCACCCTCAAGAATTGTAATGATACGTTTTGGAATTTTTAATCCCTTGGTTGCAGCCGTTGCCGCGATTGCATCGGGCGGGGAAACAATGGCTCCTAGTACAAACGACTCGGCCCAACCAAAATCAGGAATAAAATAATGCGCAGCCGCAGCAACGAGTGTCATCGTAAACAATACACAGCCAACCGCTAACAAGGAAATGGGACGAATCGATTTTTTAAAGTCAGGCCATGAGGTTGACCAGGCCGCTGCATAGAGTACGGGTGGAAGGAAGACAAGAAAGACAATATCTGGGTTTAGAGTAACAACCGGAAGGCCTGGAACAAGGCCGATGGCAATACCTACTAACACCAAAAGAATCGGATAGGGAATCCTGATCCGGTCTGTAACCTGTGCCAGGGCTGTAACGATAGCCAGAAGTGCGATAACAATACTTACATTTTCCATGAATACTTCTAAACAGAAATCCTACAACAATTTTTTAAAAATCAGGTTCACCGCTTCAGCAACTGATTGCTCATCAGTATGAATTATGATATCTGAAAACCTTGGTTCCTCATAGGGTGAATCAATCCCCGTAAACTGGGAGATTGCCCCGGACCGAGCTTTTTTGTACAAACCCTTTACATCTCTTTGTTCGCAGATAACCAGCGGGCATTGAACGAACACTTCTCTATACCGGCCGCTGCCAACAATCCGTCTTGCCATACTACGATCTTTTTCAAATGGCGAAATGAATGTAGCCAATACATAATACCCTTCATCACATAACAGCTTTGCAATCTCGGCAGCCCTGCGGATATTTTCTGTCCGATCTTCCTGAGAGAAGCCAAGATCAGCGTTGAGCCCAGAGCGTAACTGATCGCCATCTAACAAATAGACACGCACGCCCCTCAACTCCAGTTGATTTTTAATTTCGGTAGCCAGTGTAGTTTTGCCTGCTCCCGAAAGCCCGGTAAACCAGATAACGGTAGCATTCGATGGATGATTTTTATCAGGCATGGGACACAGGCTTTATATAAACCTTTAAAATGCAATTTTTTTTGATAAGTTTAGTAATTCATAAGCTATGGCAAAGGAACTCGCTCCATTTACCTGCACGTATTCGGAAGGATTACCCGAACTGTTGTATAATTTACGATGCACACTTGCTATCAGCACCTATCAGGCAGGTAAGGTTATTTTTATAAGTGCCAAGGATAAGCAAAGTTTGATACAACTACCCCGCACGTTTAAAAAGCCGATGGGCATCGCGATTCATGGACAGCAAATGGCCATTGCCACACGGGCAGAGGTAGTTGTCTTATCGAATACACCTACCTTGGCTGCTTCTTTTCCCAAACAGCCCAATACCTATGATGCATTGTATCTACCACGTGCAGTGTACTTTACAGGAGAACTGGATATTCATGACCTTGCTTTTACAGATAAAGGATTGATTGGCGTGACTACACGATTCTCTTGCATTTCAAAAATCAATGAACAGTTTAGCTCTACCCCGCTATGGAAGCCTAAATTCATTTCTTCGCTACAACCCAATGACCATTGCCACCTGAATGGAATGGCCCTCGAGAATGGTGATGTAAGGTATGTTACTGCCCTTGGACAAACAGACTCTACTGGCGGCTGGCGAAGTAACAAAGCAAAAGGTGGCATTGTAATGCATGCTCCCGAACAGGAAATCCTGCTTCAGGGTTTACCCATGCCCCACTCGCCCCGCATCTATGACGGTAAACTTTATGTGTTGCTCTCAGCTTCGGGCGAACTGATTCATGTCGATACTATCGGTGGAAAATATGAAGTTATTCAAAAGCTGAAAGGATTTGTTCGGGGCATGGATAAAGTCGGGGATTATATTTTCATTGGTTTGTCGAAGTTAAGAACCACTAGCAAAGCATTTGGCGACCTGCCTATTTCCTCTGAATCCATTTCCTGTGGTGTTGCCGTTATCCAACTATCGACAGGAAGATCAGTAGGATATATTAAATATGAAAACAGTGTAGAAGAAATCTATGATGTACGCTCACTACCAAACACCAGACGCCCCGGTGTCCTTAATCATTATCAGGAAGATCACCTGACTGCAATTACACTCCCTAATGGTAATTATTGGACAGCTCCGGATCCTATGGCTTAATTCACTATGCAACCTGAACTAATCCGGCTATTCTTACAACGTGTTAAGATCAATCCTGATAAAGCTGCTTTTCACTTCCTTCAGGATTCTGGTAAATCCATTGAGCTGACGTACCAGAACCTCTATGAAAAATCAGGTGCGGTTGCCCGGATTCTGGAACAAAGGAAAAATGTTAGTGCTACACGTGCCCTACTTATCTATTCACCAGGAGTTGATTTTATTATCGCGTTGTTCGCCTGCTTTCTTTCCAGTATCACGGCCATACCTATAGCAATTCCAAGACCTCGAACAAAGGA
>DAOOCD010000285.1:0-4278 GCA_035408225.1 Cyclobacteriaceae bacterium
AGAAATATTGACCCACTGTCACGTTCATTCCCGGTGGAGGTTGAATTACCACACACAGTTGATTTGCGACCCAGCATGACAGCTGTATTGAGAATAATCTTTCAATCTGAACCTCAGGCATTGTGCGTGCCTATTAATGTCGTTCAGGAGATCAACGGACAAAAGGTGGTTTATGTGATGGAGTCCGATGGAAAGCATTCTATAGCCAGAAGAAAGGTAATAGAGCTAGGTGGCATATTTGATAATCTGGCCGAAGTAAAAACCGGATTGAAAGCGGGTGACAAGGTTATTACAGTAGGTTATCAGGGATTGAATGATGGTGAATTCGTAAAAATCTAATTGAAGAAATCGAGGTAAGAGTTTAACTCATACAATATGCAGGACATCGAAAAAGAATTTAAGCCCACCAGTTGGGCCATTGATAATAAAGTAAGCATCTATGTAGCCACAGTCATCATATGCCTTGCCGGGATTATGACTTACATGAGTTTGCCAAAGGAAAATTTCCCCGAAGTGGTTTTTCCTCAAATTTTTGTTGCTACTGTTTACCCGGGGGCCTCACCTACTGATATTGAGAGTCTGATTACGAAGGAGATTGAAAAGGAAGTGAAGTCGATCTCCGGAGTTAAGAAGGTTAGGAGCAGTTCGGTTCAGAGTTTCTCCAACGTCATTGTTGAATTTGAAACCGACATCGATGTCGACAAAGCCAAACAGGATGTAAAAGATGCGGTAGATCGTGCAAAACCTAACTTACCTACGGATCTTCCCAATGAGCCGAATGTAATTGAAATTGACATTTCTGAGCTACCTATCATGAATGTCAACCTTTCGGGAGATTATGATCTGCAAACGCTAAAGAAGTATGCAGAACAAATGCAGGATGCGATTGAAAATGTTCGTGAAATAAGGCGTGTAGATATTATTGGAGCACTCACCCGTGAAATCCAGATTAACATAGACTTGTTTAAAGTTGCCAATGCAGGTGTTAGCCTGGACGATGTGTCGCAGGCGATCTCAGGTGAAAATGTGATTATTCCTGGCGGGCAGTTGTCTGTAGATGGAATGAAACGTTCCTTGACCGTTAATGGTGAGTTCACTTCAGCAGATCAAATAGGCAATACAGTAATTGGGTCTACGGCCGGTGGTAAAATTTACCTGAAGGATATTGCCGAGGTGGTAGATTCGCACAAAGAACAGGAGAGTTTTGCAAGGTTAAATGATAAGAATGTTATCACCCTTAATGTAATTAAGCGGAGTGGTGAAAATTTGATTTATGCTTCGGATCAGATTAACGCTATTGTTGAAGAGTACAGGGCTAACGTTCTTCCTAAAGGAGTTGATGTAACAATCACGGCCGATCAATCAGATGTTACCCGCGTCACCTTGCATGACTTGATTAACACCATCATCATCGGCTTCATTTTGGTGACCGTTATTTTGATGTTCTTTATGGGTGCTACCAACGCCATCTTCGTAGGCTTGTCGGTTCCACTTTCAAGTTTTATTGCATTTCTCGTTTTCCCTTCCATAGGCTTTACATTGAACCTGATGACGCTATTCTCATTTTTATTAGCGTTGGGTATTGTGGTGGATGACGCGATTGTGGTGGTTGAAAACACACACCGTGTATTTGACAATGGTAAGGTGCCTATTCGCAAGGCTGCAAAAATTGCTGCCGGTGAAGTCTTTATGCCAGTTTTATCAGGTACGTTGGTCGTTTTAGCACCTTTTGTTCCGCTGGCCTTTTGGCCTGGGGTAATAGGTAAGTTTATGTTTTTCCTGCCTATTACCTTGATCGTTGCCTTGTTGGCATCATTGGTAGTGGCCTATATCATTAACCCGGTATTTGCGGCAGATTTCATGAAGCCTCATGATCACGATCACTCGGCATCGAAATTCACGAAGGGTTATAAAATAAAGGCAGTAGTATTCGCAGCCCTGGCCTTGATGTCTTACATAACAGGTGCTTTTGGGTTAGGGAACTTCGCCATTTTCCTTTTCGGAGTTTACTCACTTCATCACTTTTATTTATCAGAGGTGATCTCGAATTTTCAAACGATTGGCTGGCCTAAAGTTCAGACTGGTTATAAGAAATTGGTCGCCTGGTGTTTGAAAGGATGGAACCCAGCCGTGGTGATTGGCGGTGTTATCTTTCTTTTCTTTTTCTCCATCGCGTTCACTGCAATCAGAAAGCCTCCGGTTGTGTTTTTCCCTGCGGGAGATCCCAATTTCATTTACGCATATATTCGTATGCCCATTGGCACGGATCAGGTAGTTACTGATTCAATTACTAAAATAGTTGAGAAGAGAGTCGCTAACGTAGTTGGTAAGGACAACAAAATAGTAAAATCAATTATTTCAAATGTGGCGGTAGGCGCAGCCGAAGATCAGTTTGCCGGCACTAATGCCCAACCTCATTTGGGAAAAGTAAGTGTTGCTTTTGTGACATTTGCTGAGCGCGATGGACAATCGACAAAGGATTATCTGGACAAAATTCGGGAAGCAGTAAAGGGTGTGAAGGGCGCTGAAATATCAGTAAATCAGGAAGCGAATGGTCCGCCAACCGGTAAGCCGATCAACATTGAAATAGCCGCTGAAGATTTTGATTTATTGGTTTCGACTTCCGATAACATTAAGCGTTACCTGGATTCATTGCAGGTACCCGGTGTGGAAGAATTGAAATCTAATTTTCAAAGTGACAAACCCGAGATCATTGTGTCGATTGATCGTGAGAAGGCAAACCGAGAAGGTATCTCTACTGCTCAGATTGGCATGGCATTGAATACAGCAATCAATGGCCGCGAAATCTCGAAGTTCAGAGATGATAACGATGATTTCGACATCACCCTTCGTTTAAATGATGCGGTGAGAAATGACATCAATACATTGATGAATCTTCCCTTAACGTATCGTGATATGGCCAGTGGCGGAATGGTGCGTCATGTACCTCTGTCCGCTATTGCTAAAATTGAATATGCCAATAGCTATGCGGGTATCAATCGTATTGATCAAAAACGGGTAGTTACATTATCATCCAACGTGCTGGGTGATTACAACGCTAACGAGGTGGTGGCAGATATTCAGTCGAAGCTTAGTATGTATGGTATCCCGGATGGAGTGACTGTGAAAATGACTGGTGAGCAGGAAGATCAGGCTGAAACTTCTGCATTTCTTGGTGTAGCATTTATGTTAGCTTTTGGTTTAATATTTATGATCTTAGTTACACAGTTTAACTCAACGAGCAAACCCATTATTATTTTGGCAGAAATTCTCTTCAGCGTGATTGGAGTGTTGATTGGATTCTCTTTGTTTAAAATGGAAATCTCGATAGTAATGTCTGGGGTAGGTATTATGGCATTGGCTGGTATCGTTGTGCGTAATGGTATTCTCCTGGTAGAATTTACGGACTTGTTAATTTCTCAAGGTGTTGAGTTGAAAGAAGCAATTGTAGAAGCCTCCAAGACCAGGATGACACCGGTGCTTCTAACAGCTATGGCAGCCACACTGGGATTAATTCCGCTTGCCGTTGGATTAAACATTGATTTTGTAACACTATTTACGGAATTTAATCCACACATTTTCTTCGGTGGTGATAACGTTGCTTTCTGGGGACCTCTTTCCTGGACGATGATATTCGGATTGATCTTCGGAACCTTCCTTACTTTATTCCTCGTGCCAGTGATGTATTTACTGGTTGCAAGGTTAAAAGCCCGGTTATTTAAAAACAGGACTAAAGTGCAAATTTCAGAATAGTTAAGAGTGCGGTAAATAAACTGCATTTGCAATAAATTGAACCATCCAACGACTACAGTTGTTGGATGGTTTATTTATGAGATATAGAATTATGACGCTTACTTTTTTTGTGATTGCCTTTCTCCTGATTGACATCTATGTCTTTCAGGCGGTGTTGAATGTAAGCAAGGATTGGCCTGCCACCTGGAAGAGAGTGGTGCGTTATGGTTTTTGGGTGCCTACCGTACTTTGTATTGCTGCGTTAGCCTGGTGGACATTTGCAGATCCGTATAAAATAAGTGCCGGCTTGCGAAACTGGATTCTTACCGGATTGTTTGCTACTTATTTCTCAAAATTATTCGGTGTCTTCTTTTTATTGATTGATGATGGTCAGCGGCTTGTTCGCTGGGTGGCAAGATATTTCACAAAAGATCCCAAAATTACATTGCCCGGAGAAGTGATTTCGCGGTCCCAATTTCTTACCAATGCAGCCCTTGCAGCAACAGCCATTCCATTTGGTGCAATGGCCTACGGAATTATTTCTGG
>DAOOCD010000286.1:0-4269 GCA_035408225.1 Cyclobacteriaceae bacterium
GCATTGAACCCGGTAAGTCCCGTACTCGTGAGTGCGCGTGATTGGCTTCTTGGATTGCAGAGTACGACAGGGCTGCTGACGCTTGGTGGCATTGGTCTGGTCACGATCATCATCCTGGTGGCGGGTTTCATCCTGCAGCGCATCGCGATGGAAATATTAATCGAACGAATGGGGACATGATGATGAGCAAGGATGAGATATTAGTAGACGTGAGTCATGTTTCCAAGAAATTCAGCCGGAGTTTGAATAAAGGGATGTGGTATGGGCTGAAAGATTTGGGCAGCGCTGTGTTTGGGTCGAATCAAGATCGTTCGATCCTGCGGGATGGAGAATTCTGGAGCGTGAAGGATGTTAGTTTTAGTTTGCGACGTGGAGAATGTCTTGGATTGATCGGCCGCAATGGTGCAGGTAAAAGTACGTTGTTGAAAATGCTGAATGGATTGATTCGCCCGGACGAAGGGACGATCACCATGCGCGGAAAAATCGGAGCACTGATTGAATTGAGCGCCGGTTTTAATCCACTTTTATCTGGTCGTGAAAATGTCTATGTCAACGGCCAACTGCTCGGCTTTAGTAAAAAAGAAATTGATCAGAAATTCAAAGACATCATTGACTTTGCAGAGATCGGTGAATTTATCGACTCCCCGGTACAGAATTATAGTTCAGGCATGAAAGTACGTCTGGGTTTTGCCGTAGCCGCGCAAATGGAACCCGATGTATTGCTGATCGACGAAGTATTAGCTGTCGGCGATATGGGCTTTGTGCTCAAATGCCTCAATAAGATGGATGAGCTGCGTACAAAGACCGCGATGATTTTTGTCTCGCACAACATGCCCATGGTCAGTCGTATGTGCAGTCGCATTTGTTTATTGAAAGAAGATAAGACGACCTATCAGTCTGATGATGTGGGTGCGGGTATCACGCAATACTATGGAGGCTTCAGACAGGAGTCAGGTAGTTTTCAGGGAACAGATAAAGTAGAAATAAAAAATATAATGCTCGAATCGGAAGGACACAGTTCCAGCGAAGAGGGTTTAGTAACGGTTCATCATGGAAAGGATTTAATCCTTACGGTGGATGTCATTTGTCACCAGCCAGTGCATCAACCAAAAATGCATCTGGCCTTTTATGACCAGGAACAACGTAATTTTGCTGAAGTATTTAACTTCTTCGATCATGTCAATGCCGAAGAGATTGTAGGGCCTGTACGATTCAGGGCAGTCATTCCGAATATTCCTTTTTCGCAGGGTCAATATTCCATCACGATTGGATTGAATGAATACCAAAACGGACAACGGAATATGATCTTCCGTTATCAGTCGGCTGTTTATTTCCTTGTCGAAAGCAAACAACATGGCTGGTCGCCCATTCAATTGAACCCTGTCTGGGAAATTATCACTCATCCATCTACACACTCGTGATCCCGGTAACCAAAACATTCCTCCCTCCCCTTGAAGAATATCAGTCCGTATTGCAGCGGGCATGGGATAAGCAATGGCTGACCAATCGCGGAGAACTGGTGCTGGAGTTGGAAGAAAAGCTCAAGGAATATTTGTCGGTCAAAAACGTCCTGGTGACCAATAATGGAACAGTTCCGTTGCAGATCGCGCTGAAGCTATTGGGCAATGGTGGAGAAATCATTACCACTCCATTTAGTTATGTCGCTTCCACCGCTGCGATCGTCTGGGAAAACTGCACACCCGTGTTCGTGGATATCCATCCCGAATACTTAACGATCGATGAAACGAAAATAGAAGCAGCCATCACCTCAAGGACGACGGCTATTCTCGCTACCCATGTTTTTGGAAACCCATGCGCGGTGGATGCCATAGAAAAGATTGCCCGACAACATCAGCTTGCCGTGATCTATGACGGAGCGCATGCCTTTGGTGTTCAGTATCAAGGGCGTTCCCTTTTTGAGTATGGCGATGTTAGTACCTGCAGCTTTCACGCGACCAAATTATTTCATACCGGAGAAGGTGGTGCTTTGTTTTGTAAAGATGAAGCCTTACAACGCCGGATGTACCAATCGCACAATTTTGGACACAAAGGCCAACTTGACTTTCATGGTCTGGGCATCAACGGTAAAATGTCTGAATTACAGGCAGCACTGGGTTTGACCATACTTCCCTACATGGCTGAAATATTAGCTGCACGAAAAAAGGTCGTCGACTTTTATGATCAGCATCTGGATTTTAGCCGATTACAGAAATTGAAAATCCGGGAACATACCATGTGGAATTACGCGTACTACCCGGTTATCTTTCAAACAGAATCGCTTTTGCTAGAGGCACAGCGGCGAATGAATGCATTGGATATTTTCCCGAGAAGATATTTTTATCCTTCCCTCAATACGCTTCCATATGTGCAGGCAGGGGCAATGGAAATATCCGAAAGTACTGCCGCCAGGATTTTATGCCTGCCTTTATACACAGGTTTGCTAGAATCCGAAATGGAATTAATAATTACAAGTGTAAATTAAACTACGAATGAGACGCGAAGGTTTACAGATAGGCTTTTCTATTGTTGCTCTCGCATGTTTAATGACGATACTTCAAACGGACAACTTATTCTATTACATCCAGTCCTACCTTCTTTTTAAAGTTTTTATCCTGATATCCATACCTGTGATATGTCTATGGTTGGTCTTGTCCATACGGGATTACATTCATCACCATGGGATCTTTTACTATTGCGTGCATAAGTTCAGGTCCTTACTCATCCCGAAGGCAGCAAAATATTTTATCGTTTTCGTGGTAGCTGCAAATTTCATTTCCATAAGCTTCGGAGAACCTCGATATCCCTTTTATGATGTAGGGATGTTTCGATGGTCTACGGCATCACAGGACTATGATAAGAAAATGTCTCAGCTTAAGTATTACTATTGGCAAGATGGGCAATGCAAAATTCTTGACTTAAGAAAAGAAGGATCTTTCTTCCTCGCTGAACATTTTGGATGGGGTTATACAGAGGAATTTATGTTTGCTGCCAGATTCCGGAATCGAGGTGAAAAGAAAAACTTTGAGTTTCTAAGTGCCCTGATGAAAGAAAGGGGAATTGATTCGCTTTGGGTAGGCGTTCATTCTGTCAATTTTGAAACACATGATGTCACGTTTGATCCGGATATATGTAATGCTGTCACCTTCAATCAAACAGCGAATTTGTATTATGGTCCAATCTATGTTCCTGATTACCAGGTAAAAAGATGCGATGAAGATTAATTTTAGAGAAGAAAATATATTGTCCAGGATGGAAAAGCCAGGTTCAGCGCATCAACTGGCTCTTTTTCGAATATTTCTTGGACTGCAGATATTTTATTCATCCGGAGGCCGTTTGTTTCAGCTTTCAGACTATGTAGCAGTTCCGGCGGAGACCAAAAATATCTTCCCCGATATGCTTAATCAATTAATCGCTTCGATAGCAGTACCGCATTTACAAATCATAACACAGGTATTAAGTCTATTTCTATTGATGGGATTGTGGACCAAATACATTTTACCATTTTTATCCATTAGCTTTCTTTTCTTGTTCAGTTTTTATTATGCAACAAACAATGCCCCGATTCCGTGGCTATACATTTGGTTTCCGCTGGTCCTTTTAAATTTTACGCGATGCAGTGATGTTCTATCATTGGATAAATACTTCAGATTGCGAAAGCTGCAAATCAATGCGCTTTCAAACGTATATCGATGGCCATTAGAGGTGGTTTCTGGTTGGTTTGCCTATATCTACGTTGCTGCCGGTGTTGCGAAGCTTCTTCCGATTTATAAAGGATGGCCCTGGATGCAAGGAGGCACCAGCCAGGACATCATGTATAACCGGTTTTTGGATAGCATTTACTTCTATGTGTTTGCAAAACCCCTGTTCGACTATACAGAGTACGCTTGGATTTTCGCCAGCCTCTCTGTAGCGTCCATTTTCATCGAATTGAGTTGTATCCTGATCCTGTTTACCCATCGATTCCATACCCAGATCATCCTACTGGTCCTTTGTATGCATTTGTTTTTATTTCTCATCGGGGTGATGGGCTTTATGCAGTTGGCCATCATCTTATCTATAGCCTTGATACAACCTGGATTTTTTAACAAACTCTTCAAAGAAAGAGAAACTCCTGTCACGCAGGCGGTGTAAAGAGGCGCTATGATTATGCCAAAGTCGTATTTATCATTATCTTCCATTTGTGAAAAGCAAACCGATGAGATGGATTAAAGAAATAGGATTTGCTTTTGTCGCCCTTACATTATTATTTACGATCCTTCAGACTGATCA
>DAOOCD010000287.1:0-4248 GCA_035408225.1 Cyclobacteriaceae bacterium
AACACCAAATGGGTTTTCATACTTTCTTGCAGTTTGTAGAGCTGTTTTCCCCTTCTCAAAATCTGCTACACCCGTTTCCATGGGCGTATTCACTACCCAATTATGATAAACAACATGCGGCACATGCTGATCTTTACCATACTTTTTCATTTTCTTTTTGGTAGCATTCAACTCTTCAACCGCCCATGGTTTACCAAGTGTATCCGCTCTTACAAGTGCGGCTTCAAGAATTGGCATTGCTTCAGCCACCGTACCCCGGAAATCTCCAAATGACTGATCCTGTGCATTCCACCATTCCTTATTGATCTTGATTTTTAAAGCATCCGCGTGTTGTTTGTAATCAACTGCTGTTTTGGTATCACCCAGTATTCTTGCCATTTCAGCGGCACTGGCAAGCGCTTGTTGCGTATATACTGCCACGTCTATCATTTCGCTATCTAGTCCTGGAATCTCCATCATTCCGTTGCCATTTGGATAACCATTTCCATCAGGATCCATTTCGTCAAGCAACCAGATAATTCCTTTTTTTACTTCTGGAAAAAGTTCTTTGATCAATTCGGTATCACCTGTCCAATCCAGATAAACATTTAATAGTGTAATGTATTGAGCCGTTTCATTTACGTTACCCGGATTAAACACGGCTCCGTTGGTTGACACTTCATGAATGATGCGGCCATTTCCATTGGTTCTTTGTGAAATCTTGCTTACTAATTGAATTGAACTTTTGACGAGCTCATGATCGCCCGTTGCCAATACTCCTTGCAACGTGTAGGTCATATCAGCACCAAACCACCAGGGATAATCCGGTAAGCCAGCAGAAACTCCCCGTCCTTGCTCTGGCACATTGCGCACCAACCAATCGGTGTTATACTTAAGCCACTCATACATTTGTTCCATATTCTTATCCGGAATATTAAGTTTAGAAGAATTTGTAATCGCTTTATACCGATCTATTTTCTGAGTAAGCTTTGAAGATCCCTCATTCTTTAATAATTCATAGGTTGCCCGTAACGATTCCTCGGATTGATACGAGCCGGCAATGTAAATGGGGACGATACTTTCTTCGCCTGGTTTTACCTTTAATGAGAACGATAATGTACCATTCTTCCCTAATCCCTTTCTGTTTGCTGAAATGCAGGTATTCATTTCACCAGAATATTGATTGGACTGTAAAGAGGAACCGAAGGCCGTATACCACGGATTATCTTTGTCTTTAGCTATTACTGCTGATAATTTCTCATCAAAATTAACCTCATCCTCTGTATCAATCATGTTGGTTCGTTCTCCTAACCAAGTTGGCCGAAGGTCTGTCATTCCCGTAAAGGAGAACACCATTTCTTTTTCTTCCTTACCTGAATTAGTGATTCTGAATTCTAGAAGTACCCCCTCTAACTCATCAGGGACAAATTGTAGGCGATTGATATCTATGTTTTCCTTATCCCATGTAAAATGGTGACTATTAGCCATCGGATAATTAATAAATTTAGTAGCCTTATCCAGACAAAAGGATTCTGCAATACCTTTTACCGTAATCGAAGCAGCGAATCCATCCATAAGTTTAATGGGATGATCCCAGATACCGCCCATTTCGCCAGTAACGTGCCAGCCCAGGTCAGGAAAAGAACCATCCTGATGCCCAACGAGATAAACCCGATCTCCTGCTGTTACAAAAGGAGAACTCAGGTACTGTGGTTTTCCTTCAATGAAAGACAGCGCTGAAGTCTGATTATAAAATGGATCTTCTGATGATTTCTCCAGCGGAGAACAGGCGGAGAGTACAAACAGAGTAAGCAATAGTAATTGAACAGGTTTCATCATTAAAAAGTCTATGTCATTACAATTTATACATTCACCGAAGTACAATTTACCATTTTGGCTTTAAACCAACCTAATATAATTGCTTTCATTCAAATCCTGAAAAGAAATGGATTCGAGCTAAAAAGTAACTGTTAATGATGATGTTTAGGAATGAGAATTTGAGAAGTCCAATCCTATCAACTAACTTCACTCACTTCTTAATGATCCTACTGGATTTTGGATTGCTGCTTTAATCGATTGGTAGCTAACGGTAATCCATGCAATCATAAGGGCGCTCAACCCTGAGACCAAAATAATCCACAAACTGATATTGATTCGATAAGCGAAATTCTGAAGCCACCAATGCTCCATCACATACCAGGCAACTGGCACCGCAAGAATAAAAGCAATCAATATCATCTTTGTAAAATCCTTTGAAAGTAAAATAACCACACCTGCAACAGAAGAGCCTAATACTTTGCGCACCCCAATCTCTTTGGTACGCAGACTTGTTATGTAAGCCGAAAGCGCAAACAACCCAATGCACGAAACAAAAATGGCAAGTCCGGAAAACACAGCAAAGAGCTTACCTGATTGTCGTTCACTTTTGTACTGCGCGTCCAGATTTTCATCGAGAAAAGAAAATTTAAAGGGTTCGGCTGGCACCAACTCTTTCCATTTGGTTTCAATGGCATGAATCGCATCAGGAATTTGTCCGGCCTTTACACGGGTTACAAAATACTGAGCCGCCCGACCAAAGGCCTCATTGCTTTGAATAGCCAGTGGCGTTACCTTATCCCGCAGAGAAATAAAATTAAAATCTTTCACTACGCCCACAACAGTAAACGGCACCGCAATATTTCCTTCTGGCCGTTCCTGAATATCGATTAGTTTTCTGCCTATTGGATTTTCAAGACTCATCACTTTAACCGCTGCTTCGTTTAAGATAACATTCAAAGAATCATTCATCTCTTCAGAAAACCAGCGGCCTTCAACCAATTCGAAGCCCAATACTTCAGCCAGTCCATCAGCAATCACCATCGATTTTGTGGTTAGGATTTCAGAAGAACCCTCCGGTTGGAATTGAATGCCAAAATAGTCACTCTCGCGACCCGGGATTGCAAAGGAGCCTGCCACACTCACTACCTCGGGCATTCGTTTAATTTCTTCGATCATGGTTTTTACCATCGGAGCTTCAAGGCCAAATCCGCGTTCCACCACCAACACCTGATCACTATCAAACCCAAGCGATTTCTCAGACATGAATTTCATCTGCTGCTGGATAACCAGCGTACCAATCATGAGAATGATTGAAATCCAGAATTGGAAAATAACAAGTCCGTTTCGAATCCACTTTCCTTTATGGCTTCCTGTAAATTTTCCTTTCAAGACTACTACCGGATTGAAAGAAGAAAGTACCAATGAAGGATAGCTACCAGCCAGCAACCCCACAAATCCCGCAAGGAGTACTAAGGCAATAATGGTAGTTGGGGTAACTGGAATAGTCAGTTGCTTATCGATAAGATTATTAAATATTGGAAGCAAAAGATAAATGAGCGCTACGGCAAGGGCTACCCCGGTTGCGCTTAATACGAATGACTCGGTAAGAAACTGTGCTACCAATTGTTGACGGAAGGAACCCATCACTTTGCGCACTCCTACTTCGCGGGCACGCTCCGATGAACGAGCGGTTGCAAGATTCATAAAGTTTATGCAGGCAATCAAAAGAATAAGAATCGCGACAGAAATCATGATGTAAACAGAAGTTCTGTTTCCTCCAGGTTTCATTTTCGCTTCTAAATTGACCGGATCCAGATGAATGGAAGCCAACGGTTGTAAGAAGTATCGGTACCCATTTCCTTCTTTGCTATAATCCGCCCACGACTTGCCTAGATTTTTTTCAATTTGAGCAGCAGCGTAGGTATCCACAACTTTGGGAATCTTTGCTTCCATCGCAGCAGGATCACTGCCCGGCTTTAATCTGAAATAGGTATACGATGAAAAGCTGATAAAATTTTCGCGGGCAGTAAATGGAAAGGTAATAACCGAAAGCAGCGAACTGAACTTCAGATGAGAGTTTTGAGGCACATCTTCGATCACACCGGAAATTTTAAATTCCTGTTGTCCGGCCGTGATAATTTTTCCAATCGGATCAACCTCACCGAAATAGCGCCTTGCCATTTCCTGCGTGATCACCATTTCATTTGCCTGCCTTAGCACTTTATCAGGATTACCCTTCAAGAGTTTAAAGCTGAACATCTTTAAAAAATTACTATCAACAGCCAATACAAAATCTTCATCGAACTGGCTCACCTCATCGCGTTCGTTTTTGTAGGACATTGAAAAATTCTGAAACCCAAAGGCATTGGTCGATTCCTCCACTTCCGGAAAATCGCGCCTGATTACACCTTCGAAAGAGTTTGGGATAATGGAATAAAATGTGGAGTGCGT
>DAOOCD010000288.1:0-4230 GCA_035408225.1 Cyclobacteriaceae bacterium
GATTAAATTATCAGGAGACAAAGGGTAATTGATATTTACAAAATGACTCAGGTTGGTGAATCGGATTTCGTGCGCAAAATACCACATCCCGGTTTTCATCGGGTTGTAGAATTTCTGCTTTAAGGAAATCGCATAGCCACGATCGAAGACTTCGCCTTCGGGAACATCAGAGTCGGCAATGTAAAATGGATTGCGAATAGCTTCAAATTCAAATTCATGACCCAGTCTTTCTTCGTTATAGAATTCAATGCCAAAAGGCATGAACCCTACAAAAGAAAATGCCGGATTGCCCTGAACGATAACCCCCTTGTATTCCGGATAGCGGGGATTGAAGTAATTAAAACCTTTGCGTGCTGAAGACGGAACTGGCTTTGGCTGTGCTTTGGCAAGCGTACTTATTTCGTTGGCTAATGTGTTGTTCTCATAAAACGGCTTGTAATAGCCCGATAACTTCCCATCCTCTTCAAACAATTCCCAGGTACCCACCCGTAAATCGTTTTCAATAGTTCCTTTTGTCTGCAATGACCCCGAGGAAAAATATCCCTTATAGGTTCCTTTACCTTCAATAAAATCACATTCACCTTCTAACTTTCCATCCTCAAAATAATAATTCCACAGCCCCTGACTCTTCCCGTTTTGAATTAATCCTTTTACTTTCAGTTTTCCGCTGGGATAATATTCCCTGTATTCTCCGCTGCCAAGACTGTACGTAATTTCACTCTTAAGTTTTCCTCCCGGATTGTTGACACTCCAGTATCCGTTCTTTTTTCCGCCAACAAACTCACCTGATGAACTGAGCGAACCATCTTCAAAGTAATATTTCCACAAGCCAATGGGTTCATCATTTTCATATCGTCCTTCTGAGGAGACTTTGCCAGAAGGGTAATAGTTCTTCCATTCGCCATTCTTTCGCCCGTTGTTGTAGTCCCCTTCGCTTTCCAAAATACTGGACTCAGAGAAATAGCGCCAATGCCCAACATTTCTTGACCCCGCCTTTGGTCCTTCGGCCATTACTTTACCCGAATGATAATACTCAACATAGCGGCCGTGATCTTCCGAATATTCAATTTCTCCACGCAGCACACCATCTTCAAAAAACGTTTTCCAGAGTCCGCTCCGTTTATTATCAACATACTCCCCTGTTTCTTTGAGGTCTCCGCTTTCGTAATAGATTTTCCAGATGCCTTCGCGAAGTTTATTGTTAATGGTTCCTTCCATGCTTTTCTGGCCACTCTCATAGTAATACTCCCACACCCCATAATTGGAATTCTGGCGCAAGATGCCCCGCATTTTAATGTTTCCGGTTTCAAAATAAAATTCCCACACTCCAGAAGTCTCATTGTTTACAAACTGCCCCTTCGACTCAATATTCCCGTTAAGGAAATAGGAGATATAACGACCATGTAAAATATTCTGGATGGTATCCCTTACCTGGTATACCTCTTTCAGATTTTTCTTATCCGCATCGTGGTAGGTATAGCGGGTGACTCCCTGTGCAAAAAGCGCCAGAGGTGCCAGAAACAAAACACAGACCGCTACCTTCTTCATGGGAGAAAGTAAAGGTAACGAAATCCGGAAAAAGGGTTACGGATGTAAGGCTTTCATTACGCCCGCCTTGCCCCACTCCTGCTTTTCCTGATCAGACCACAGTTCAGGAAAAAACATAATGCGCTGGAAACGAGGTGGCAAATACTTTTGCCAGTTAGTACCTCCTGTAGCTTTTATATCATCGGGATCGCGATGGAGATACCTGCCTGCAGACCGCATATGAGCCAGCGGCCACAATACATTTGAAAGCTCGTCAAACTCCCGCAGTTTTTGAATTACCTCTTTTGAGATTGGAAAATATTGCTGATATAGCTTTCGAAGATTCCGGCTACGATACTTCATTCCTGTTTCCTTAAACTGCTTGATATACTTCTCTTCAAACTGTTGCAGCGTAAGCGTCTTTTTACCGGATGCCAGTTCGGTTGCTCCGCTACGCCAGTATAAATGCTCGACTTGCTGTTCAATGTCACTGTATTCCATCATGGATTCCCTAAATTCCACATGAACAAGATTAACCAGATCGGTACTACAGATTTCGATAAGCCTATATTGAGCAGACTGAAAACCCGAGGCGGGGAGCAAGGACATCCTGAACTTAAGAAACTGATCTTTCTCCATGCCATCGACCATTACGGCAAAAGAAGTTTCGAGCAATTGAAAGTAGCGGATGATGCGATCCAGACGGGCTACGAAAAACTTTTCTTCGGGCTTTTCCTGTGCTGCTATTTGTTCTATCTCCCACAGAATCAGGTTGAAATATAATTCCGTAATCTGATGATAAATGATAAACACCTTTTCATCCGGAAACCTGGTCTTTGGATTTTGAAGACTTAGTAAAGTATCCAGGTGAATGTAATCCCAATACGTGAGGTAATCCGAATAGAGTAAGCCATCTAAATAGGAAGACAGGTCCTGCCCCATGACTGCATACTTTTGTTGAAGCTTTTTTAACTGTTCAACCAGGGCCGGATCGAGAGAAGATTTGTCCATAGATTTGTTAATACTTACGTAAATTTGACCCATTCAAAAGAATAACCAAAATATTTATGTCAGCACATTCTTCTACCGAGCCAAAAGTCAAGAAATCATTGAAACAAGATCGCTACGAACAGCCCGATTTTTATGGAATTGACGATTTGCTTACAGAAGAACACAAACTGATTCGAAGTTCTATCAGAGAATTCGTTAAACGAGAAATTTCTCCTTACATCGAAGACTGGGCACAACGAGCTCACTTTCCTTATGAAATAGTAAGAAAGTTTGGAGACATCGGTGCATTCGGTCCCACGATACCTCAGGAATATGGAGGTGGCGGATTGGATTATATTTCATATGGAATATTAATGCAGGAAATTGAGCGCGGTGATTCCGGAATGCGATCTACTGCCTCGGTGCAAGGCTCGTTAGTGATGTATCCGATTTATAAGTTCGGAAGCGAAGAACAACGCAAAAAATATTTGCCTAAGCTGGCAAGTGGTGAATGGCTCGGGTGTTTTGGATTAACAGAGCCGGATCATGGATCTAACCCAAGTGGAATGGTGACCAACTTCAAAGATATGGGTGATCATTATCTGCTCAATGGTGCGAAGATGTGGATTTCTAATTCTCCAAAAGCTGATGTAGCGGTAGTATGGGCAAAGAATGAAGCGGGGAGAATTCATGGGTTGATTGTGGAACGAGGCCTGGCCGGGTTTTCTACTCCTGAGACACATGGCAAGTGGTCGTTGCGAGCCAGTGCAACTGGTGAATTGGTATTTGATAATGTAGAGGTGCCTAAGGAGAATTTACTTCCTGGTAAGAGTGGTTTGGGCGCGCCAATGATGTGTCTGGATTCTGCACGTTATGGAATTGCCTGGGGTGCAATTGGTGCGGCCATGGATTGTTATGATTCTGCCCGAAGATATGCTATTGAACGCATTCAGTTTGGTAAGCCAATCGGTTCATTTCAGTTAGTGCAGAAGAAGTTAGCAGAGATGCTTACAGAGATTACCAAAGCCCAATTACTCAACTGGCGCCTGGGAGTTTTAATGAATGAAGGAAAGGCCACCACAGCACAGATCTCGTTGGCTAAACGAAATAATGTTCATACAGCATTGGAAATTGCCCGCGAGGCTCGTCAAATCCATGGCGGTATGGGAATTACCGGAGAGTATCCTTTAATGCGCCATATGATGAATCTTGAATCAGTTGTTACGTATGAAGGCACTCATGATATTCATTTATTGATTCTTGGGAATCATATTACGGGAATACCCGCCTTCTCCTAAATGAAACTTGTAACTGTTCTTGGTGCCCGCCCTCAGTTTGTAAAAGCGGCAACCGTATCGCGTGAACTTAAAAAGGCGGGAGTTCAAGAAGTGATTGTTCATACCGGACAACATTTCGACCACAACATGAGCCAGGTGTTTTTTGATGAGATGGAAATTCCTCAACCTGACTATAACCTCGAGATCAGCGGGCTGAATCATGGAGCGATGACAGGCCGGATGCTGGAAAAAATTGAGGAGGTATTGATCAAAGAAAAACCAGATTATGTTCTGGTGTATGGCGACACCAATTCAACACTGGCTGGCGCCCTGGCGGCTGTTAAATTGCACATACCTGTAGCTCATGTTGAAGCCGGCCTTAGAAGTTTTGAAATGAAAATGCCGGAAGAGGTAAACCGGATTCTCACGGATCGGA
>DAOOCD010000289.1:0-4221 GCA_035408225.1 Cyclobacteriaceae bacterium
AATCAGCAGCTATTTCATTGAAATGCCGGGGCTTCACCAGATAAACAAAAGGTTTCCAGTCATCATTTGTTTCAATGTGCCCCGAAAGCGGACTTGATGACTGAGCATTACAGGAAGGAATAATCATCGTCAGGCTCAAGGCCATCAACGATAGGAGAGGGAAAAGGATTTTCATCACCTTATTTTTTAGAGACTAAATGGATATAGTCACAAGGCAAAATTAGAGGTAATGTTGGTCAGATTTCAAATGAATAAGACTTTTCATGTAATGAAAAGTCTTACCTAACTTCTATCTAAACGAAGTTTAGATAAAAACTAAAAACTAAAAACTAAAAACTAAAAACTGAAAGCTGACGGCTGATAGCTGATAGCTGATAGCTGTTTAGAACCTGATGATCCCCTTTGCCCGGAGATAATCTGATACCCTTGTCTCTTTGCCACCGACGCGGTCTACAGCATTCTGGAGTTGTTCGCGGGTGATGTTCCATTTGCTGATCCAATAGCTGACATCTTCAGAGATATTCATATTGATCATTTTTCTGGTCACTCCACCAGAGGTATTTATATTTTCTGACATAAGTAAAAAGGGAAATGTTGAACCTCAATTTACGCATATGTTCTGAAAATCAGGGTTTTAGTTTTGTTTTCCGGATGTTAACACACGCCGTCATTAGGCTATTGGCTTAAGCCTTAACGGATTAAAGAAATACTAAATGCGACCTTTTGGCAAGTCGGCATCGTCGAATACTCTCAAATTTTAGACCTTTACCCGCATCGTGAAGAAGTTTCTCATCATTACTTACTATTGGCCACCTGCCGGTGGTGCCGGGGTCATGCGTTGGGCCAAGATGACCAAATACATTTCACAATACGGTTGGGCTCCGGTGGTATACACGCCCGCTGATGGTGAAACAGGTGTACATGATGATAGCTTGCTCAATGAAATTCCTGCAAGTACAACTGTGGTTAAGACACCCATTTGGGAACCTTACAATCTCTACAAAGCCTTTCTGGGACGTAAGAAAAAGGATAAGCTCTACTCAGGTTTTATCAATGAAAAGAAGAAGGCGTCTGTTGCCCAGAAAATTTCAGTCTTCATACGCGGTAATTTTTTTATTCCGGATGCCCGAATGTTCTGGATCAAGCCATCCGTAAAGTTTTTAAAAAAGTACCTCGCTGAAAATCCAGTGGATGCTATTATCTCCACGGGTCCTCCACACAGCATGCATCTCATCGCTGAAAAAGTGCATCGCGCCACAGGAATCCCATGGATCGCGGATTTCCGCGACCCCTGGACCAATATTGATTTCTACAGAGACCTTCAACTCACCTCCTGGGCAGACAAAAAGCATCACCGGCTTGAATTGAAAGTACTCAAGACGGCAAGTAAAGTGGTCACTGTAACATGGCGCTCAAGGGATGAGTTTAAAGCATTGTGTGGAAGAGACGATATTGTTGTGATTCCAAACGGATTCGATGACGCAGATTTTCCGGTTGAACTACGTGGTCCTTTAGACAAAGATTTTACAATTGTCCACATCGGCTCGATGAATAAAGACCGTAATCCTGAAGTGTTCTGGAAAGCCACTCATAAAGCAATTGCAGAATCACCGGACTTAAAATTAAAATTGAAAATAAGACTGGTAGGCCCCGTAGATTTTTCTGTCCGCTCATCGGTCGAACAATTTGAACTTCAGGGTTACACCGAGTTTGTTGAATTCATACCTCACGATGAGGCTGTCAAGTTGCAACAACAGGCACAGATCAATTTACTGGTGATCAATAATTCACCAAACTCACGCACGATTATACCAGGTAAACTTTATGAATACCTGGGCTCTGGGAGGCCGCTGTTAGCTATAGGTCCAAAGGACAGTGACTCCGCCAAAGTCATAGAACTGACCAAGGGTGGGGTAGTGCATGAATACGATGATGTGGAAGGCTTAAAAAACAGGATCCTCGAATATTTCGATCTCTACAAAGGGGGGCAATTGAATGGTAATGCTGAAGGCATCCAGCAATTCACTCGAAGGCATCTTGCCAGTGAGTATGCAAGAGTGATGGATTCGCTCACAAAATAGTCAATGGTTAGTTTCGCACGGAGGGCACGGAGTACACAGAGTAAAGAATTTTCAATTTCAAATATTTGCCGATCGTGGAGAACGTACTTGTGCTGAGCATCGAATTAGCCGAAACGCCAAAAACACAATTCTCCGGTCGTTGAGCGTAGCCGAAAGGGCCGCAGCGAAATACTAAGTTGAAAAACCAACTAAAATCTCAATGTGAATTTCCTGGTCGTTGAGCGTTAGCCGAAACGACTACCCAACAGGCTGCCTGAGTTTCTTCTCAATATCCTTCACCGTCCGTTTGAATTCAGCATCTGTGTCAATCATATCATTGACGGCCCGTACACTGTAGATCACGGTACTATGATCTCGTCCGCCGAAGCTGTCACCGATAGCCTTGAGCGAATGATTGGTGATGTTTTTCGCAAAGTACATGGACAACTGGCGCGCCAGCACGATGTTTCTTTTGCGGGTCTGTGATTTGAGTTTGTCGATAGGTACCTCATAGTGGTCTGCCACACATTTCTTGATATGGTCAAGCGTGATGACAGATCCCGTATTGATAACAACGTTGTAGATGACTTTCTGAGCGAGGTCGAGATCGATTTCCTTGCGGGTCAGCGATGCATGCGCGATCAGGTTAACAATCACCCCTTCGAGTTCACGGATATTGTGGCGTATATTATCGCAGATATAATGCTTGACTTCCGGAGAAAAACTGATGCCCGCAACACTTGATTTATGCTCGAGGATGGCCATCATCGTTTCATAATCGGGTGCCTGCAGATCTGCAGATAAGCCCCATTTGAATCGACTGATCAAACGCTCTTCCATGCCTTGTAAATCTTTAGGAGCACGGTCAGAAGTCAGGACAATCTGGTTGCCACTCTGATGCAATTGATTGAAGATATGGAAGAAGATCTCTTGTGTTTTTTGCTTGCCGGCAAGAAACTGGATATCATCGATGATCAACACATTCACCAGCTGGTAGAAGTTGGTGAAATCACTGACTGCATTGTTTTTGATGGCTTCAATGATCTGGTTGGTAAACTTCTCAGAGCTTACATAGAGCACTGTTTTGTCATCGCGCTGCTTGACAACTGAATTACCTATGGCCTGGGCAAGATGCGTCTTGCCTAATCCTACATCCCCAAAGAGAAACAACGGATTGAAAGCCGTTCCACCCGGATTGTTTGCGATTGCTTCTGCTGCAGAACAAGCGAGACGATTGCAATCTCCTACAATGAGGTTTTCAAACGTATAGGACGTATTGAGTTGGGGGTCAATTTTGAGCCTTTTAATACCGGGTATGACAAACGGGTTACGAATGTCATTTTCAACTTCAGTGGCAGGAGTTGCCGCAAGTTGTTTACGCTTTCCGTTTTTTTGCCAGGGATCATCTTTTACGTAGTTGTATTCGAGATTTGCTTTTGGACCCAGGGTTTGACGAATGGATTTTCTAAGTACCGGCAGGTAATGTTCCTCCAGCCATTCAAAGAAAAATTTATTGGGAACCTGAAGGGTTAATGTGTTTTCCTGTAAACGGATAGGACGTATTGGTTCAAACCATGTTCGAAAGCTTTGTTCACTGATCTCTTCACGAATCACGCTCAGACACCCATTCCATACTGCATTGCAGTCCTGCACCATTATATAAGACATTCTATCAGGTTATTGAATGATCCCTAAAGCCTGACCGGCATATTGCCCCGGGGGGAGTCCTTGAGTCGGATGAGCTTTGATTTTCACGCTTGTTTCTACTTTCACTTTACTTCGGGATTGGACAAAGATCAAAAAAAAAATGGTGGATGTTCAGTATGGCTCTCTTTTTTCCCGAATATCGTCAATATTGTTTTAAAAGCTTATAAAAGAATATGTTATACATCTTTTTTTTGTCGTTTAATAAAGCATTGACTGTCAATTCATGATCTGTTAACCTGCCATTTTTACCTATAGATTACGATTCTTTTACCCAGATTCCTTCGCAGGTCACACATTTATTCCGCTTGTTCTTTTCAAAGGTTACATCGATTTTGCCCAATCGGATACCTGCCCAGCCTACCTGATGTATGATTACATTTTCACCTTCTTTATTCCGATAGATGTCAGGTTTGTCCATGAAGGTGTGTGTGTGCCCCCCAATGATGATGTCAAT
>DAOOCD010000290.1:0-637 GCA_035408225.1 Cyclobacteriaceae bacterium
GGGCGGACTGGTTGCCGGATATCACAACCACAACGGAGAGTTTGATGAGAAGCTCGATGCCCGTCCGCAATACGACCTCATGCTCGAACACCTCGATCCATCCTTAGTTAAGATGCAGTTTCAAGTGGCGGCCATCACCTCAGGGTATAAGGCCCAGGATTATTTCAGGAAATTCCCCGGCCGATTCATCTCTGCACACCTGCAGGATTATGCTCCGAATGACCATGAGAAGGAAGTGGTTATGGGTTCAGGCATTGTCGACTGGAAGGATTTCTTTGCCGCTGCTAAAGTGGGCGGACTGGAATACATTTTTGTTGAGATGGAATCTAACCCGGCCATTATGGAGGGTTGTGCAAAGTATGTGAAGAGTCTGTAAAAAGACTTGCCCCTGCTTTGGTGATCTTCCTAACCATAGTCGTCAACTTAAGGTAATATTTCCCCAATTTTTACATGTCGTCCCTACAGGACTTTGATTCAATTTTATTCCATTCTTTTTTACCAACATATTGTCCCTACGGGACTTATCTAAGCATTGTTATTAAAGTTGGCCGTGGCTGGGATGTAGGTAGTAGTTGCTGGCCATGCTACTAGTCACCAGTGGCAGTGTTGAACCTTATCTTGGGGGATGTCGGTAGTC
>DAOOCD010000290.1:737-4201 GCA_035408225.1 Cyclobacteriaceae bacterium
GTTGTGGAGATGCTACAACCCACCGAAAGGAATGCTACAAGTTGTAGTGAGCGATGCTACTAGTCACCAGTGGCAGTGTTGAACCTTATCGTGGGGGATGTCGGTAGTCGTTGTGGAGATGCTACAACCCACCGAAAGGAATGCTACAAGTTGTAGTGAGCGATACTACTAGTAACCAGTGGCCGTGTTAAACCCCATCGCGCAGGATGTTAGTAGTCGATAAAGAGATGCTCATCCTGTGGTATGTCATGAAATGTTGGTGAGTGATTGCAGCAGACATTGAGTTTATCGAATGCGTTCGGCAGTATTACCCAAAGTGACAACTATCGTGTGAATGTGTGACCCTAAGAACGGGGTGAGGAATGCATCGGAATGAGTGTAGCAGTGTCCTTCAGCGGGCGTAGAAATTGTTACTTCAGCGAAGAAATTTATAAATCAAAAAATCAAATGCATGAGAACGTGCCAGTCGAATTTGAGTTACGTGTTTGGCGAAATAAATAGTTGTAAAAATAGTAGTGTAAAATCACAACGTTATATACAGATTCCGTTGCAATCATCATAAAGTAAATCTTTATGAGCACAATCAAAAACATGCAGGCCTTCACAAGGTTGATAGGTTACTGCACCGGGTACGGAGGTAAATATAACCCCGGTCGTCAAACCCTCCACGTAGGAGAACTTCAGGCACAATTGGAAGCGGTCCGCCAGGTGCTTGAAGAAGTTAAGGAGACCAAGGTGCACTTCAATGATGAAGTGAATGCGCGCAAGCAGGCGTTTGAAGATTTGCCGAAGCTGGCCGCCAGTGTGATCCGGGCACTTAAAGCATTCGGAGCGTCCGAGGAAAAGATGGCGGATGCAAGGCTGTACTTCCGTAGCATCACAGGGCGGAGGCCGGCTAAGCCCATCGAAAAAGCAGGGTCAACGGTGGAACCGGTACCTGCACCTGTAAGGCGTTCACAAATGCAGTTAGCCTATGTAGACAAGGCTGATTGGTTTGAGCAACTCGTGCAGACAGCGTCTACCCATCCCGGCTATCAACCCAACGAGCCTGAACTTTCGATCGAAGGGTTGAACAGCAAGGTGAAGGAGTTGCATGCCTGCAATCAACGGGTAATGGATGCACGAGTGGCATGGAGCAATGCACGTGTGAAGCGCGACAAACTCATCCGGGATGAGGAAGAATCCATGATGATGACCGCCCGGGCGGTAAAGGATTACCTGGGTGCCATCTTCGGATTTAACAGCCTCGAGTATGGACAAGTGAAAGGAATCATCATCAGTTAAACCCCTTCATCATGAGTACACGAACCTGAAAACCTCTGCCGCAACGCAGGGGTTTTCTATTATAAGACAGAGCATCATCATACGCGAACGACAACCCCTGCCAGTTCACAAAACAACAAGTTCAATCCTGCTCTGCCAACGGGCAGATTAGGACTGCTTCTATTATTTTTTTGCTTTTTGCCAATCGTAGGTGTTATAACCGAACCACTAAACTCTAAGTGAATGTTCCCCGGTAAATCAACGTGTGCAAGCCCTGGAATAAATATATAAAGTACTCGATTACTTCCTCTGACTAAACTTTACCCAGTTTGATAGACACTTTAAATACTGTGCCAACACCCGGTTCGCTTTCCACGTCTACTTTTCCCCCCATTGCATGCAGTTGTGTACGCACCATAAATAAACCAAGCCCTTTGCCTTCAATTCCATCGTGAAAACGACTGTACAGACTAAACAGTTTTTTACCGGAAGTATTCAAGTTAATGCCTAACCCGTTGTCGCGGATCGTGAATATGGCGTATTCATCGTTCCTGGTTGCCTCTATGCGAATCCGGGGTGGCACTCCGGGCTTCCGGTATTTAATGGCATTGCTCACCAGGTTAGTGAAAATACTATCGAAGTAAGGTTTGGATGTGCACAGGGTGGGCACCATGTCAACATTCAGCGTTATCTGGGCCTGGCTTTCAGTAATTTCTTTTTCATGATTGAGCAGAATGAGTTCAAGTTCTTTCCGGACATCCAACTCCATAATCATTTTTTCATTCCCCTTGCCAACATCCAGGATCATGTTCAGGTCTTTAACCACGCGATCCAGTTGAATGGCTGCCTGCACCAGTTCTTTTTGTATCACTTGCTTGTCTTCACTGTTGATTGACATGGAAAGCAGGTTGCCTAACCCCAGGATGCGGGCAATGGGTGCACGCAGGTTATGGGATGAAATGAATGCAAACTGTTCAAGCTGCTGATTGTATTCAACCAGTTCTTTTGTGCGTTGCTGGATCTCAAGTTCCAGCCCTTCATTTTTCTGAATTAAAATCTGATGTTGGGTTTCGATGATTTCGCGAGCGGTTTGAAGTTGTTCATTTTGCTTTGAGACTTATCTCGTTGGGTAGAGATTTCTACTTGTGTTTGCACCAGGGCGTGATTGCGTGCCGAAATCTCTTCCTTGGATTTCTGCAGCTCATGGTTTTGAAATTCTATTTTCTGAACCAGCAAGGTTTGTTGGCGGTCGAAAATATAAGTGAGCGAAAGTACCAGTAACAATAGGCCAATGTGCAACGAGGCAGTAAGTAACGTATTCGAGTGCATGAGCAACCCGGTGGGCATCAAGAGTTCGGGTTCAACGATGGCGAAGATCAAAACGGAGAGGATTCCAACACCACTCCATAGCCAGGCCGCACGGTCGTTTAACAGCACCAATGCCATGAGCGGAATCAGTGAGACCCACGGCAGCACATAGGAATGTATTCCATACGATGCCAGGGATAGCACCACTACCACAAGCCAGCAAGTGCAAACAAAAACGTGGGTAGTAAATCGCAGCGGGCACCATCCAAACTTGTAGGCAAACAGTTGTGCAATAAACATCACCGAGACGATGCTCATTACGTAACGGGCCATCAGGAAACCATTAAAAAAAGACAGGATGAAATAACCAATCGCAAAGGTGAGCGAGATCAGAATAAAGGTGAGTAACAGAGACTCTTGCCGCGTTGCTTTTTCGCTTAGGGTGTTGTGCTTAGGTATAAAGTATGTCTGGAGATTCATGCAGTCGTGTTCAAAGATAGTGGTTTTATGGGCACGATCCTGAACGGGTGAGTTTGGAAACGCAGCCATGAACTCGTAAAGTGCTAGAGTGAACTTTTCGATGCGTTCGTCCTCCTGTAAGCTGAGTGCGTGTTCAACTGTCAGTTCATCGTTGGTAAGTGTTGGTTGAGCCTGCAACATCGTGCAGACCATGCAGTGTTTTCATTAGCTTGGACTTTACCGATTGGGCATACAATTGGGAATTCCATAAAAAATTACTCGCATTTGTGAAGTTGAAAACTGATAATTGTGCTTCCCCTCTCCCGGGGGAGAGGGGTTAGGGGTGAGGGAAAAACTATCGGACCCTTGCTGTCATTATTAAACCCAAAAAAGTCATTAGACTTTTTTGCACTACGTGCTGACGATTGAAAATG
>DAOOCD010000291.1:0-4190 GCA_035408225.1 Cyclobacteriaceae bacterium
CATATCAATGTGACAGGCAATGCCGGCAGTTATACGATCAGGATTTGTGATTTGTTTGGAAGAGAGATGCTTCACCAAAAAATGGCTGTCGAACCCGGCACCCGTCAGTCGGTGTTGGATGTTCATACACTTGTTGAAGGCCACTATTTTGTCCTCCTGTCTGATGATCGTGGCCAGACCTTCCTGGCGGGTGGGGTGGTGGTGAATCGCTAAAAAAGCTAAAGAGGCATGAAAGCAAGGAGCAAGGAGCAAGGGGCATGGTGCAAAGGATAAATGGAGGAAGGGGGTAATTAAACTGCGTCTCTGCGGCTCCCGCTTCAAATGTCAAGACATTTGGCGGGATCTAGGGATCTGCGCGAGAAATAAATTTGGAGGATTCAAAATCTTAGAACACTTAAAGGGCTGAAGATGCTAAGACAAGGGAAAAGGGCGAAGACAAACTGCGGCGTTGCGGCGTTGCGCGAGAATTAATTAGGAGACTTCAAATCCTTAGAATACTTAAAGGGCTGAAGATGCTAAGACATGGGAAAAGTGCGAAGACAAATTGCGGCGTTGCGCGAGAATAAATTTGGAGGATTCAAAATCTTAGAATACTTAAAGGGCTGAAGATGCTAAGACATGGGAAAAGGGCGAAGACAAACTGCGGCGTTGCGGCTCTGCGCGAAAAAAAATTTGGAGGATTCAAAACCTTAGAATACTTAAAGGGCTGAAGATGCTAAGACAAGGGAAAAGGGCGAAGACAAACTGCGGCGTTGCGGCGTTGCGCGAGAATAAATTTGGAGGATTCAAAACCTTACAATACTAAAAAGCTCTGAATGGATCAAGTCGAACCGCAGTGAATACTTCGACTCCGCCCAGCACGGCGGATCCCGACAATATTATAAAATCTTCAATAGCCTGTAAATTCGGAATGTTTGGTCAAAGTAACGGTTGAGATTATTTTTTCCAACGTAGAAGAAGCAGTCTTGCAGGTCGTCTGATCAAGAAGTCTCTCTGCTAAAGATTAGCTGCCGTTTTCAGTACTGCTCAACACCCTATGTTAGGATAATTTTAGCCTTTATATTCTCCCTGGCTTTCTTTGAAAGCGTGTTACCTGATGACCTTATCTATTCATGAAGTTTAAAAACCTGCACTCCATAAGGGGGTAACTCCAATACGAGTTGATTGTCACTGAGTTTCCTCAACTCCTTATCCAACAAACTGCCGGCCGTTTTAAACTTCTGTTCCGGGTCGATCTTTACGTTTACACTTTTTGGCACATCCGATAAACTAAGAACCACCAGAACGGTTTCTTCCCTCGTGTAGCGGATAAAACTGAAGAAATCATCCTGATCATTTTCTGCTAAACGATAAGCTCCATTCGCCAATGCTTCGCTGGATTTTCTGATCGCCATAATATTTTTATAGTGATTGAAGAGCGAACCCGGATCGCCTTGTTGCTCCTCCAGTGAGATGAGGTCATTCGGCCTCACATTCTTACTATCCCACCATGAGCCTGTGTTCTTATACCAAAACGCCATCCCAGGGCCTTCTGTATTTGCATACCACTCAAACGCTTCCCGGATCGGAATGTCATTGCCATCGGTTGATCCTTTCTGTTGTTTACCGGTCATTCCTAATTCCTGGCCGTAATAGATCAACGGCACTCCACCCAGCAGCAGGTTTAGTGCTGCGGCTGCCTTGAGTTTTTCTGTAGTCATACCCTGTACAGAAGCGACTCTGCGTGTATCATGATTCTCGATAAACACGATCTGGTCTTTGCCTGCCGGATTTCTTGTCAGCGTACTGTCGGCTGCTTTGATGAGTTCTTCCTTATCAAGTTTTTCAATGGCCCAACTCAAGTGAAATGCAAAAACCCGATCAACCTCTGCGTGGTTAAAATACTCATGCCCCAGCGAAAACCAGTTGGCCTGTTCGGCTATGATTTTGATATCCGGATTGGTTCTCTTTAAGTCTTGCACGAGCGGCGTCCAGAAATCACTGAACAAATTGGATATGACATGGAAATTATCCAGATCGTCCATCATGTGATCGAACCGAAATCCGTCTACACCATCATCAAATTTGCCATCCCGATTTGGATCAACCCAAAAGTTCAGAACGTCATACGTGTACCGGAGTACGTCCGGATTGTTCATATTCACAACGGCAATTTTATGCTTCGATCCATCGTAGGTGGTAAACTCCGGAACATTGTAGAAGTAAAATGGTCTTTCGTTCAGGCTGTCGAGGTAATACAAATACTTGCTGTATACCGACTTCGGATTTCCAAACGAATCTTTATACCATAGATGGTCTTGCGTAACGTACTGCATCTCAACATCCTGGTAGATCTTCATGTTGCGTTTATGAATTTCCCGCACCAGGCTCAGGTATTCTGTCATCCGACCATATTCGGGATCGATTTTTTCGAAGTCTATCGCAAAGTAGTTGTGATAAAACGCTGAATAGTACAGCGGTGTCAACAGCACGGAGGTTACACCCAGATCTTGCAGGTAATCGAGCTTTTGCTCCATGCCTTTTAGGTCACCATGCCCATCACCATTGCTGTCAAAGAAACTGCGTTGAAAAACATGATAAATGACTTCCTGCGCGTTACACGCGATTGAACTAAGAATGCAAAGAAGGAAAATCCATTTTCTCATAAGGTTTGAATCAAGGGTTAAACATATTTTTATATCAGAGTTGCTTTGTTCATCTTCAATCAACCTACTTTTGCATGAAGCTCAGGCATCAGTCATGGCGAGCAAAGCAATCCATTAGTTAGCGGAAGTCTTAAATGTAACCTGCCTTAAAATAGTCCCTGCCATCGGCACTAATTTTACAGGCTCAACCACCTGCTTATCCGGATTATAAAGCTCCGTTAAGAAAGAAAGTTCGTGTTCATTGGCGGTTATAGGCTTACCCGCATATTCATATACCGTAAGTTTTCCAGGAGCATATTTCAGGTTGTAAAACCCGGGCACCGGCCATAACTTCGTTTTCTCCTCCACGCTTTCAATCGGTGCCGCGAGCACCAGCGCACCCCAGGTAAAATATATCTCGCCGTTGATATCGGTTTGAGGTAACACTTCAGCATTAAAATTTACATCCACATTTTCTGTACCCTTCCATGTTTTATCAATCACAATAAATCCATCCGCTTCCCGATAGGATTCAGATACTGTAAACTTCTTAACCCAATCCGGCTTGCGAATCTTCAGTGCAAACCGGGAGTCGGCCGTAACCACAAACCGGAATGTATTCTCAAACGGATAATTAGTCTGCTCGTCTACAACAACCGGTTTACCACCTACAGTAGTTTCAATACGGCTTGGGCCCAGCACCGAAGCCACCAGCGACCGATCGCCTTTGAGCCACATATGTTGAACATAGTAAGGCGCAATGCGACCCGCCATCGGCACACAACAAACCGCTGCCTCCTGGTGCACTGGTGAATACGAATATCTGGTTTGATTTTTATCTGAAGTGTCCCCATTCAATCCCCCTGTCATGGCATAGGAGTTATCCGACTTCAGGTAAGCAATGCACCGTTGCGTGGGATGTCGTGAGCCTTGCGCAGCATTTAGGAAAATCTTTTCGGCCTTGTCGGCAAATGTTTTATCGCCGGACGTGCACATGAGTTCCAGATAACTGTGCATCAATTCGTGCAGGGAACAATACTCATAACCACGCGAGGTAGCATCTGCTTTTCGTCCGCCAATCCATTCATCGCCTACGCCCGCGCCCGAAGCTGTGGTCTCCATGGTAATCTTTTCCAGAAACTGATCGAGTGCATGCTTTAATTCCGGGTTACCGGAAGCATAGTAGGCAGCAGTCAGGCTTCTCAGATGCTCATAGACATGAACTCCATGTGTACTTAACATCAGCGTATCATTGATGAGTTTCTTATACTGGGCGGATTCATTAAGTTCATTTTCTGAAAAATCTTTGTACAGGAACAAACAATAGTCCCGATACGCAGCCTTGCCGGTGATCCGGTACAACGCCCCAAACACATCGGTGATGGCTAATCCATGAGATGTTCCGCCAACGTTAGGCTGTTTTGAATAGAACGGATGCGAATTATCCACCGGGTAGTTATCAATCACGTTTTGCGCAGCGCGCTCAATGGCCGTCAATACGTTTTTATCGCCTGAGTATTCGTACCACGCCAGCAAGCCACGAAGCAAGGTGGCCTTGGCCCAAAG
>DAOOCD010000292.1:0-4164 GCA_035408225.1 Cyclobacteriaceae bacterium
AAACAGGATCTGAGTGAATATCAAGAAGAAACACTGAGTTTCATACAGCGGATACCTGCAATTGCGAACGAAGCTTTGAGTATTGTCAAGGGTGTATCCCTTTACATATTGATAGGTGTTGCCATCGGTGGTTTGATGCATGGTTATATCCCTACAGGATTTTTTGAAGAATACATCAGTAAAAGCAATCCTTTGGCGGTTCCGCTTGCAGTTATTGTTGGTGTACCTTTGTATAGCAATACGGCCGGCATTTTACCCATCATGCAGGTGTTGGTTGAAAAGGGTATTCCGTTAGGTACTGTCATTGCATTTTCCATGTCGGTAGTAGCCTTGTCTATTCCAGAAGCACTCTTGCTTAAAAAAATAATGACAACAAAAATGCTGATGATCTTCCTGGCAGTAGTTACTATTTGTATTATTCTCTCAGGTTATATATTCAATTTCATTTTATAAAACCGAACATCATGAACACCACACAAGCCTACCTGCAAACATGGGCAGAAGCCCGCACACGTTTCACCAATTTGCTGAAAGACATCAAAGAAGAAGATTTAACCAGGAAGCTGATCAACACAAAAAATAGTGCTGGGTTTTTGATTCGACATATTGGTGACGTGGAGTTATTGTTCGCAAAAAATGTTTTTGGGGCATCTGAAATTAAAGTGCAGGCAAAAACCGTGATTGCTCAGCATGATACTGGCGAATGGACTAATCTCAAAGAACTTCTCGTCTATCAGCAAGAAGCCTTTGAACAACTTAAAGCAATCATTGAAAAACAAACCGATACGGATTGGGAACAAATAATCACCACCAAAGAATTTGGCACGAAGACAAAAGCAGAATCGATTGGCCGTATCATCTCTCACACCGCTTATCATGCCGGCCAATTGAGTCTAACCTTGAAATACGGAACAATACAAAATGTCTAATTAACACATGAAATCTTATCTGATATCAATAGCCTTTCTACTGTTCAGTGAAGCTGTTCAGGCACAAGTGGTTCATAGTGGCTCGATGAGTGAAATGGGTAAATCAAATTTCAAAGCAGCTATTTTCCTTGATTCGCTTCCCTCCAGGAATAACCTTTTCGGTATTGGTCCTTATGGAAGGATGCAAGGTGAAATTACTTTGCTTAAGGGGAAGCCATACATATCAGTCGTGCAAGCCGATGGCACGGCAACCGTTTCTCAAAACTGGAAAGCAGAGGCTCCTTTCTTTGTCTATGCCAATGTAGTCCGTTGGAAATCATATGCCCTCACCACTCAGATTGAAAATATAAATGACCTACAGCGCGCGATTGAAGAGCTTGCAACCCAGAATGGATATGATTTATCAACACCATTTCCCTTTCGCATTAGCGGCACATTTACAGAACTAACCACCCATGTGGTTACACCACGCTCTGCCGATATTGCGGGTTATAAGCCTGGTAGAAACCAGGAAAATTATTCCTTATCCAAAGCAAAAGGCGACTTGTTGGGATTTTACTCGCAACAACATCAAGGCATCTACACGCACAAAGATTCGTACATTCATGTTCACTTTGTTAATACGAAAAGAACAGTTATGGGGCATGTAGATAAAATTGCAGTAGCCAAAAGTAAGCTTATCGTTATGTTTCCTTCTAAATGATCAATTATGAGTCTAACAATAATCAGCCTCGGATTTTTGTTTGGTGCAGCATTGCAATACGGCAACCTTAACAAGTACAATACGATCTCCGGTATGGCCGTGCTCGAAGATTTTACCGTAGCAAAAACAATAGCTACCGCTATTGGCATTGGAGCCATTTTACTCAGTATTGAAATAGGTTTAGGCTTCGCATCCTATCATGTAAAACCCCTGATTCTGGGTAGTAACATTGTTGGTGGATTGGTTTTTGGAGTGGGCATGGCAATACTTGGCTATTGTCCGGGCACATTGCCGATCTCGTTGGGACAAGGTTCACTGGATGCTTTGGTTGGAATTATTGGCGGATTGTTTGCCGGCTTGCTGTACACAGTGCTTAGTCCATCTATTCACGAGGTATTAGGACCCAATCTGGGTGTGATTTCATTGCATTCCGCCATAGGAGAAAATACATTCTTGTTTTATGTATTGGTGTTGATCTTCGGAATTGCTTTCGTTGGCATTTCATTCTGGCTCAATAAAATCGAAAAGAAAAAAAACATCAAGTGGTTTTACTCTGGTATCGGTGTTGCGATTGTAACCTGTTTCATCTTTGCTTCTTCCATCACCGACCGCGTGCTGGGCGCTTCCTCCTTTTACCCATATGCTGCTGATGTATTAACCGGCACTACCAACAATGACTACTTTATGAAAGTAGCGGAAAAATCTGGCAACTGGGAAATGAAGTTTTTACTCGGTGCCTTTTTATCAGGCGTTGTGATCTCATTAATCAGAAAAGAGTTCGCATTAAAAATGGTCCATGAAAACTGGATCCGCTTCAAAGGACCTTCTGTATCGAAACGAATGGTCTGGTCTTTTATTGGTGGATTTCTTCTTCTGTTCGGAGCGCGTATTGCAGGTGGATGCACTAGCGGACATATTATTTCCGGAGGGATGCAATTAGCCGTAAGCAGTTTTGTTTTCGCAGCTTTCGTGTTTGGCAGTTTTCTGATTACAGGAAAATTGTTTTATAAAAAATCGTTTTAAAAGCGAAATCTCCTTGCCATCGTGTGCATTCTGGGTTGTAATAGAATTTATGAAAACTGAGATTTGAATAAGAGCAATGCATTTTGTAAGTAGGAAGATAGGTTACGGATCATAAAATCCAACCCTCACAGGGCAGTTGTGGAATTTATTCTACAACAATGTTCTGCATGGAATAGACTGCGTTTCAAAAACAAAGGCCCTGGCTCCAAATCGCGAACAAATGTTAAAGCTGCTGACTTTAATCACCCTTCATGCTGATGGGCATCATTAGTGCACCTGAGGTTTTAGGTTACATTGCTCATCCTGCTATCAGATAATCTAAAAACTCAAAATCATGAAAAATAAAACAGTAATCATCACAGGGGCTGCTTCCGGTATCGGAAAGGCAACAGCAGAGTTATTTGCCCGGCTAGGCGCCAATGTGGTCATCTCCGACATACAGGAAGCAGAAGGAAAATCTACTACTGAACGTATTATCGCTGCAGGCGGTAAAGCATCCTTTTTCAAAACTGATGTTGCCAAACCTGAAGAGATGGAGGCGCTGGTCAATTTCGCAGTAAAGACGTATGGCAAACTCGATGTTGCCGTGAATAATGCGGGTATTGGCGGTGAACTAAATCCCGTTGCCGACATGAGCATTGAAGGATGGCAGAAGGTTATCAGCATTAACCTCAACAGTCTTTTCTATGGAATGAAATACCAGATACAGGCCATGCTAAAAAATGGAAGTGGCAGCATTGTAAATATTTCATCGATACTGGGTTCAGTAGGTTTTGCAGGCTCAGCGGGTTACGCTGCAGCGAAACATGGTGTGATTGGACTTACCCAAACAGCAGCCCTTGAATACTCCGCTCAGGGAATTCGGGTAAATGCAGTCGGTCCCGGATTTATTGAGACACCTATGTTAGATGCATTGGATGCCGAAATGAAGAAGCAACTCGTTGCCCTTCATCCTATCGGCCGTCTCGGCAAAAGTGAAGAAGTAGCGGAACTAATTCTCTGGTTAGCCAGTGATAAGTCATCATTTGTAACGGGAAGTTACTACCCAGTTGAAGGTGGATATTTAGCGCGATAAAATTATGTGTATGTATGATACACAACGAACGACATAGAACAAGCAGGACCGGGTGGCTGCGTGCAGCTGTACTCGGTGCAAATGATGGCATAGTCTCTACAGCCAGCCTAATCCTTGGTGTAGCAGCATCCGGTGCAACAGCTCAAAATATCATAGTAGCGGGTTCTGCCGGTCTTGTTGCCGGGGCCATGTCGATGGCTGCCGGTGAATATGTATCTGTCAGTTCTCAGGCAGATACCGAAACAGCAGACCTTAATCGTGAGACCAAAGAATTAGCTGCTGATCCGGAAGAAGAACATGCGGAGCTCACTAAAATTTATATTGATCGCGGATTGAATGAAGCTATGGCAGCCGATGTGGCCACCCAATTAATGAAACATGATGCGCTTGGTGCGCACGCCCGTGATGAATTGGGGATCTCGGAAATAATGTCT
>DAOOCD010000293.1:0-4155 GCA_035408225.1 Cyclobacteriaceae bacterium
CAAACCGTTTAATCTTGGTTACAAAGTCATCAATCCGACCAACGGCACTGCCGCCTAAAAAGGAAGATGCATTTTGAAGCACGTCCCAGATAGACATAGTATGATCATTGGCAGCGACTACAATTTTATCAATGGTGGTATCTCCAATTCCGCGTTTGGGCAGATTGATAATTCTGCGAAAAGAAGCCTCGTCTTGTTGGTTGAGTGAATAGCGGAGGTAGGCCAGCATGTCTTTGATTTCTTTACGCTGGTAGAACGAGAGACCACCCACTACTTTGTATTTGATGTTCATGCGCCTCAAGGCTTCTTCAATCGCGCGCGACTGGCTGTTGGTGCGATACAAAACCACAAAGTCGCTGAACTTATATTGATGCTGCATCTTCTCTTCAAAGATGGAGGTAGCAATCAGTTTGCCTTCTTCATTATCAGAAACTGCTTTGATCAGTTCAATCAGATTTCCTTCTTCATTACTGGTCCAGACTTTCTTAGGAAGCTGGGCTTTGTTTTTCGCGATCACGGAATTGGCTGCTTCAACAATAGTTTGGGTAGAACGGTAGTTCTGTTCCAGTTTGATGATCCTAAGATCCGGGTAGTCCTTTTCGAAATTGAGGATATTGGTAATGTCAGCGCCACGAAATGCATAGATACTTTGGGCATCATCACCTACAACACAAATGTTTTGACGCACCGATGCCAGCTTGCGGATAATGAAGTATTGGCAAAGGTTCGTATCCTGAAACTCATCCACGAGCACATATTGAAACCGATGCTGATATTTATTCAGGACTTCCAGGTGTTCTTTAAAGAGCTTGTCCGTATTAAACAACAAGTCATCAAAATCCATAGCACCAGACTTAAAACACCGCAAGGAATAGGCTTTATAAATGTTACCGATCTCAGGCCGCAGGTTGGCTGCGTCATCGGCAGCGAAAATCGGGTTGCTCAAATAATCCTGCCAGGATATCAATCGGTTTTTGGCAGAGGATATCCGGTTGTATACCGTATTTACTTTATACTGGGTTTCATCGAGCCCCATCTCTTTAACCACACTGCGCAACAGCGATTTGGAATCATCTGTATCGTAAATTGTAAAGTTATTGGGGTAGCCAAGGTGATGTGCTTCTGCTCTCAGGATTCGTGCAAACACGGAGTGAAAGGTACCCATCCACAAATTACGCGCATCAGCGCCCACCATTTTCTCGATCCGGTCGCGCATTTCTTTAGCTGCCTTGTTGGTAAAGGTTAATGCGAGAATATTGAAAGGATCAATCTGCCTGTTTTGGATAAGGTGTGCGATGCGAAAGGTGAGTACCCGCGTTTTTCCCGAACCGGCCCCCGCTATAATCATGCAAGCCCCTTCTGTATTGATTACCCCTTCCCGCTGCGGTTCGTTCAGGCTTTCTAAATAGTCACTCATAGATAATAAGCTGCAATATACTGTGTGCTACGTAGTTCATGCAACAAAATGAATTATGTAAGACACATTATCTGAGAAATGAACGAAGTAACAGGTAGCCATACGGAATGCCGAAAACTGTTGTTAATGGATAAGTCCACTTCAATTTTTATTGCTTAAATAATCCATTTATAATATCTCTTGAGAGAGTTGATTTAGATGGAGTTATAAGTTATGTCTTTAATCGATCAAAAAAACTTCATACTCAGATCATCATTTTTTCAGAATTCGCAGCTACTTTTATAAAACTTATCAGTTGAATCCGGCTTCTTCTTCATTGCTTAGTTATCCCGATGATGGCTTCAGCGTAACAGCTGCCGAGCCCTGGATCAAAGGAAAAATTCAAATCATTCAGCAATACCTGCATTCATTTGCCAGTACAATGGCCGGCAAGGTGGATGAGGTAGTATTTATCGATTTATTTGCCGGCAACGGGATATATTCTCTCGGTACGCGCAAAGATTTATTTGCAGCTTCCTCGCTCATGGCGTTATCTCTGGAGGTGCCCATCACCAAATTCATTTTTTGCGATCCTGAGGAGGAGCAGTTGCGAACCCTTAAAATCCGGGTTAATAAATATTTCCGCAAAAAAAATGTCTTACTGCTTGACGGCAAACCGGAAGAACTTGTTCAGAAGTTTAGTCACTATGTGCCCCGAAGCAAAGGTTCCTTTAAGGTGGCTGTATTTTGTCTCTGCGATTCATTTTCATTTGATCTTCATTTCGACACTGTAAATCGGTTGGCTGAACAAGGCTTTAATTTTTTGATTCCGTTTTCTTTCGCGATAAATGACCGCCTCGATTATCGTTTCTATCTGAAAGAGAATAAAGATAAACTCCGGAAATTTCTGAATGGCCCCGGTGACCTGGATCGGTTGGGACAAGATATTGACAGTAATTATCAGTTCTATAAACGGCTGGTGCAGATTTACCAAAACAACATGCTTGCGTTGGGATATAACCTTTCCCTGTCTACCCACAAAGCGGATTCGGGGTTGATGGAATTGCCAACCTATCAGATTGGTTTCTTCTCCAAACAAGTATCAACCAAAGCAATTCAACAGAACGTGGAGGCAACCCGTCACACTCAGTTTGAATTGTTTCAATAGAGCATTAAATGAAACCTGAATTCTTAAGAACCGATAAAAAGGAGTCGTGGACGAGTTGGTGGTTTCGGGCACTCATGAATTGGTACCCCATGTATTTTGGTACGGGGGGAAAAATTCTATTTTGGTCTGCCGATAATACGGAAGTACATCTCAGGCTTCGGTTGAATCTCTGGACGTACAATTATGTTGGTACCATTTTTGGCGGCAGTATGTTTGCTGCTTCCGATCCGTTTTATATGGTGATGCTGTTGCGAATTCTGGGATCATCCTATGTAGTATGGGATAAGTCGGCCAGCATTCAGTTTAAGCGACCCGCTAAAACTACTCTCTACACGAGATTGATAATCACCCCTGAAAACCTGATCGACATAAAGAAACGGGTAGCCGACCATGGGCATATGGTTCATATCTTTATAATTCAATGGCTGGATAAACATGGGGTAGTGCACGCAGAAGCAGAAAGACATTGCTACATTGCCAGCAAGGAGTTTTATCAGAAGCGAAAAGGACTAAGCCAAAGCGCCAAATTGGAAATTAAAATCAGCAAGAAATGATCAAAGTAGGAGAGGTATTGGTTTCGGACGACATTAAGGAAGTTGAATTCGTCTGCAATCTCGAAAAGTGTAAGGGTGCGTGTTGTGTAGAGGGTGACCTTGGAGCACCGCTGGAAGAATCCGAGCTGGAGATCATGAAGTCAATCCAAAAGGAAGTAAGACCTTATATAACGAAAGAAGGAGCAAAGGCGATTGATGAGCAAGGTCCATACATCCTTGATGAAGATGGTGACTTCTCAACGCCAACCATTGGCGGCAAGGAATGTGCCTACGCACTGTACGACAAGCAAGGTGTATTGAAGTGCGGCATCGAACAAGCTTACCTCGATGGAAAAATCGGGTTCAGGAAACCGATTTCATGTCATCTCTATCCAATCCGCATTACAACGAATAAGAAAGGCTTTGAGGCTGTAAACTACCACAAATGGGACATCTGCTCAGCTGCTTGCCAGTTGGGTAAAGCCCTGGGTGTGCCCGTTTATAGGTTTTTGAAAGACCCACTCATTCGAAAATATGGAGTAGCCTGGTACGATGAGTTGGTTGCCCAAATTGAAAAATGAGAGACTTTTTGGTGGGTCTGGTCAGCAGCCCCACTAACCTTATTGGAGCGTGGTCTGCATTTTATTATTTTAGTATTTCATTTCTTAATTTCAGCAGCTGCTTATGAAAAATTCAATTATTCTTTCATTAGTATTTATCGCGCTGTGTTTGCAAGCATCCTGGGCGCAGGAAGAAGGTACGCTAACCAAAAAAGAACGCATCGTAAACGGAAAAAGCATTTATTTATTAGCTGGTCCTTCATTTAGATTCAACAACAAGTCTGACTACAGTGGTGGACTTAACCTGGAAGCGGGTTTCTTGAAGAGATTGAACAGAATTACTTCGGTTGGAGCGTCATTGAACTACTCAAAATTCAATTTCGATCAATCGCTTTCCAATTCCTTTGAAAATGCTGATGCTATTGGTAATAATGCATTTCTGGAAGATGGTGGATATGAAGTTTATGTTGTTTACATGGAGGGTGGTAATCTTAATTT
>DAOOCD010000294.1:0-4140 GCA_035408225.1 Cyclobacteriaceae bacterium
ACTGCTTTCTTCAAAGTATCAGGTGTTGTGCCTGAAGCAGAAGCTATTGCTCTTATTAAGAAATACGTTGAGAAACAATTCGCCCGTAAGGGAAAAGAGATTATTGAGATGAATTGGAAAGCGATCGATGTTACATGTGAGTCTATTGTTGCCGTACCAATTCCAACGGAGTCTGAAAAATTTGCAGACATAACCGCATTGGTGCCCGCTGATTCTGATGAATATGCGCACACCGTGGTGGATCCTATTTTACGGTTGAAAGGGGATACGATTCCGGTTTCCAGAATGCCGCTGAACGGAGCTGTGCCAACAGGAACAAAGAAGTTAGAGTATCGCGGAGTGCCTGGAAATCCTGCAACCTGGATCGACAAACTCCCCTTTGTACAAGAGCCTTATACAGCTGAGCCTTACATTGAATATCCTCCAAGCTGCTCTGGTTGTGGTGAAGTTCCTTATATACACCTTGCAACTCAACTCTATGGTGATCGGATGATCATCGCGAATGCTACAGGTTGCACTTCTATCTATGGAGGTACATTCCCAACCACACCTTATACAAAAGACAGCAAGGGACGCGGACCTGCCTGGGCCAACTCATTGTTTGAAGATAACGCAGAATTTGGTTTTGGGATGCGACTGGCCGTTGACTCAAACCGCAAGCAATTGAAAACAAATGTGCAGGCCTTGTTGCCATTGCTTAATAATGCTTCTCTGAGAAGCGCACTTGAAAAGGGACTGATTCTTTTCGATGCTGTAAATAAGGAAGCCAAAGATCATGCGGATGTAATTAAAGGGTTGCTTGCCGAAGAACACAAACGTAGCTCCGGTAATAAAGAAATCCGGATCTTGTTGGATAAAGTGATTGAACTTCAAGACTACTTTATTGATAAGAGTGTTTGGATTTTTGGTGGCGATGGTTGGGCTTACGATATTGGTTTTGGCGGCCTTGATCACGTGATGGCTTCCAATAAGAATGTGAACATTCTTGTAATGGATACAGAAGTGTATTCCAACACCGGTGGTCAGGCTTCTAAATCTACTCCACGAGGAGCCGTAGCGAAGTTTGCGTCCGATGGTAAAAAATTGGGTAAGAAAAATCTCGGGTTAATGATGACAACCTATGGCAATGCTTATGTAGCGGTGGTCAACATGGGTATGGACCGCGAAAAAACTGCACTTGCCTTTGTAGAGGCCGAGAAACACAACGGTCCTTCCATTATCATCGCGTACTCACCATGTATAGCACACGGTTACGACATGAAGTTTGCTAAAAAGCAATCAGAAAAAGCGGTGAAATCTGGTTATTGGCCAATGTATCGGTTCAATCCGGATTTACGTGCTGAAGGTAAGAATCCATTTACCTGGGATGTACCGGCTACCGAGGATGTGGTGACCTTCAAAGATTATCTTGAAGAAGAAATCCGGTACAAAACTCTTAACTTGTCTAACCCGGTTGAAGCTGAGCGATTAACAGAGCTTGCGAAGAAAGACAACGAAGTTCGGTTTAAAGACCTCCAACATTTATCTGAAGTTTAACCTCTAAACGATATCAATCATGGCTGATTTAAAAACAAAATACTGCGGACTTACACTCAAGAATCCTATTGTAGTGGGTGCCAGCAATCTGGTGACGGATCCAGGCAACCTGGTAAAACTGGAGAAGGCCGGGGCTGCGGCTATCGTCTACAAGTCGCTGTTTGAAGAGCAGATTCAACTTGAGTCTTTAGAGATGGAGCAGTCGCACGAAGCCCATAGTGGCTGGGATGCAGAGCATGACTCATTCTTTCCGGTTTTGAAACATGGTGGCCCTGCTGAACACTTATTGAAGTTGCGTCAGGCTCGTAATGCAGTCACCATTCCACTCATTGGTAGTTTGAATTGTGTTTATAGCGATACCTGGGTTGAGTATGCACAAAAAATGGCTGAGACTGGAATCGATGCGTTGGAGTTGAACTTCTACGCCAGTGAAATTGATTTTGAAACCGATGGAGCACACCTGGTCAACGAACAATTGGAAATACTAAAGACTATAACTAAAGCAATTCGTATTCCGGTGATAGTAAAACTAAGTCCTTTTTATACTAACGCCTTGTCGGTAATTTCCAAGATGGATAAGGCCGGGGCTACTGGCTTTGTTTTGTTCAACCGACTGTTTCAGCCTGATATTGATATTGATAAAGAAATTCACCATTATCCTTACAACTTCAGCAGTGAAAATGATAACCGGTTGGCCTTGCGTTATGCCGGACTTCTTTACAACAAGATAGATGCATCCATTATTTCAAACACGGGTATTCTCTCTGGCCATGATGCAATTAAAATGTTATTGGCCGGGGCCGATGCAGTGCAGGTAGTGAGTGCCATCTATAAACGGGGTATACCCTACATCGAAACGATGCTTCACGAAATTGAAAAATGGATGGATAAGAAAAAGTATTCTTCGATTGGCGAATTTAAAGGCAAACTCTCAAAAGATAATATGATGGATCCGTTTGCTTACAAACGCGCTCAGTATGTAGACATTCTAATGCGGTCGGAAATCTTTATGCAGTATCACCCTAAACGGGGCGAGTTGCATGATGATCGGGAAGATATTTAACTTAACAGAAACAAAACTTTAAACTTGAAATACTATGGCAAAGATTGGAATCTTTTATGGCTCAACCGAAGGTAACACCGAGCGGGTGGTAACTCAAATACAAACCCTGCTGGGGGGTGAAGCGGTAGCAGCCTTACACAATGTTAACTCGGCTACTGCCGATGACATGCAACCCTATCAATACCTGATTCTGGCATGCCCTACCTGGGAGATTGGCCAGTTGCAGGAAGACTGGGATACATTTATTGATGAACTTGGTGACGTAGACTATACCGGTAAAAAAGTAACCTATGTGGGTGTGGGCGATGCGGATGGATACCCCGATACTTTTGTTGATGCACCGGGCATTATTCACGAGCGCATCAAAGACAAAGGCGCTACGTTTGTGGGAGCCTGGCCTACTGAAGGCTACAACTTCGAAGCTTCGAAGAGTGTAATCGATGGTAAGTTTCTTGGGTTGGTGATTGATGAAGATAACCAAAAGAATCTTACAGCAGGGCGCATCGAGAAATGGGTTGCTATCATTAAACCAGAATTTCAATAATGAAAGGTCATGGCAGGTATTCGGTTTAAGAAACCCATCTTTCCCATAAGCAAAAGGTTGCGCGAGTATTTAATCGCCACCAACCGCGAGATCGATGTACCGATTACCTACCAGGACCTCACTCACTCCAACAGCACGATTTCCCTCATGGATAAAAAGGGGAATGATACACTGTGGGAGACGATGCTTTATTCTGAATCCGATCGTGAATACATTCACGAGTCGTTGCGCAAGGTATATGCCCAATTAAAGGTAGGCGGTGATATCTCCGTTATTGAACACCTGTACATCGATCGGGTAGATTACTGCCTGTATGCCAATACACATCCATTTCGCATCCGGATTGTTAACAAGTTAAATGACTTGTTTGATTATTTCTACATCAAACAGGCCGATGCTTCGCGTGTGTATGGAATGGAATTAGAACATTTGCTATCGCCTAACAAAATCAATTACATCACCAAGGGCAACACCTTTATTGAAGAACATATTCCGGGTATACCGGGCGATACCTTCATCCATCATTACCTGATGGAAAATCATAATTACAATCCGCTTCGCATTGCCAAGGAGTTTGTAAAATTTAACGAACGTAGCCTTGTGCAATTGCTGGGCGATATGCGCAGGGATAATTTCGTAGTTGAGATTATACCTGATTTTGATGAACTTCATTTTCGATTACGGGCTATCGACTTTGATCAGGAGTGTTATGAGGGCAGCAGCCGAATTTACATGCCACAGTATTTTAAAGAGAACAATCCGATCATCGAACTCGGAATGAAGAACATGTCTCCGGTACTGGAACTACAGTATCAAAAGGAGGAACGGATGCGTTTGCGTAACCGGGTTATGACTTCCTACGGGCAGCTTAATTCACTGCTGGATACAATGGCTACTGATATTTTATCTACACCCGAGAACATGGTGCAACTGAAACGTGAACTCTCCGAACTTTACCAGGATGATACATTTCTTGCTTGCAATTCGATGGGGGAGG
>DAOOCD010000295.1:0-4098 GCA_035408225.1 Cyclobacteriaceae bacterium
CCTATATCTATTCATTTCTCTTCGGGCAGTCTAACCGCATTAAATATCTGCCTGGCGATCATCATGTTTGGCGTAGCTCTTGATATTAAATGGTCGCATTTTACCCAGTTGGCCAATCAGAAAAAAGCAGTAGCAACAGGATTGTTTTCCCAATTTATTCTATTGCCCCTCTTAACAGTAATCATAGTAGCATGTTTACCACTCCCCACCGGTATCGCGTTGGGCATGTTATTGGTAGCTTGTTGCCCGGGCGGCAACGTATCCAATTTCTTTACCCAACTTGCCCGTGGTCATGTTGCTTTGTCGGTTACCCTTACGGCCTTTGCATCATTGGCAGCCTTCATCATTACACCGGTCAGTTTCTTTATGTGGTCATCCCTCCTCCCTTCCCTTTCTTCAGAAATAAAAACCTTTGAGATTGATTTTGTATCACTCATGATTAATATGGTTTCCATCTTACTGATTCCATTAATTGCAGGTATGTGGGTAGCATTCAAATTTCCATCATTCAGCAAAAAAATTGCCAGTCCAATCCGCCTGCTATCGATGCTTATGCTTACCGGGTTTATTGTGATAGCGGTTATAAATAATCAGGAAGGTTTTTCAGTGTACCTAAGCAGTGTCTTTTGGGTTGTGTTGTTGCATAATGGAAGTGGTCTTTTAGGAGCCTATTATTTTAGTGCCGCTCTTAAAAACGATGAGGCTGTAAACCGAACGGTTGCTATCGAAACCGGAATTCAAAATTCAGGACTTGGCTTGATTCTGATTTTTAATTTCTTTGGCGGTAATACCGCAATGGCTGTAGTAGCTGCCTGGTGGGGAGTGTGGCACCTGATTTCGGGGTTTGCCTTCGCTGCCTTTGTAAGAACGCGATCCACTGCTCAACTTATTCAACCCTGAGGTAAGACGTGATCCATAAAATAATCTATCATTATCTTAAAGCTTATTGCACGGTTGCCCTCTGGTTCTATTTCAGGCGCTGGCAAATCCATAAGTACGCTCCCATACCGGATGGACCCGTTATTTTTGTGGCCAACCATCAAAATGCTTTTCTTGATGCAATCCTGATGATTTGCAGTACAAGAAGAACTCCGTGGTCACTTACCCGGGCGAATGTTTTTGACAAACCCTTAGTAAAGAAATTTCTTACGATCATTAAAATGCTGCCCGTGTACCGTTTTCGCGATGGCTTTAGTACGCTGCGCAAAAACGATGAGATGATGGAAAGCTGTGTAAACTTTCTGACCCAAGGCAAGTGCATACTAATTTTTGGAGAAGGAAATCATAATGATCAGTATTTTCTTAGACCCTTGCAAAAAGGTTTTGCCCGAATTGCCCTTGCCGCAGAAGAAAAAAATGACTGGAAACTGGGAGTTAAAATAGTTCCGGTAGGATTGCAATACGATTCCCATGGAGATTTCCGGTCGCGTGTACTGGTAAGTTTCGGCACCCCTATTTTGGTTAACGAAATAATAAATTCTACTAAGACCAATCCTGAAAACATTGATCGCCTCATTAAGCAAACTGAAGAAGCATTCAACCCGCTTATGCTTCATATCAAGACTGATCATTATAATAATCGATTAGCTTACCTGCAGGCGCACCGGCAAATCAAAAAAGATCTGGTTGAGCAATTGAAATCGGATCAAGCTTTAGCGGATAAAGCAAATCCAACTGAAACAACTCCCGAAAAGCCAAAACAGGAAAATAGCAAATGGTTCAATCCTATCTACCTTTATCAACATATCAATCATCTTTTACCTCGATGGATTCTACAATGGGTTTTGAGAACCAGGGTAAAAGACCCTCAGTTTATCGGCTCGTTAAAATACGCACTGGGTTTTGTGCTGGTGCCAATATTCTATTTAATACAGACGGGGATATGTTTTCTGCTTACTGGTTCAGCAATGATATCAGCTATTTATTTTATTTCTCTCCCACTTAGTCTTGCCCTAAGAAGATATTGAATCTCCGCGTTCAATTAGGCGAATTCCCAAATGACTTAATTCAGCTAAAACCGGGTCGTAAATTTCTTTGACTACAGGAATTACCACGCCTCTGCTTTTAATTTTTCCCTGAAGTAAATTTTTTGCCGCAATACCCAATGGTAAGCCCACTGTCTTTGCCATAGCTGTGTTGATCTCATTATCCCCAGTGGCCGTCAGGTATGCCTGGATTTCCTTTTGAGTTCCATTTTTTACATACCTAAAGCGGTGCCACATCACAATAAAATCCTTTTCGCCAGATTTCAACTTCCACTTCTTACTTAAAATATGCTCCAGAATCTGAGCGGGTGTACCTTTTTCCAAACCAATTCTTTCGTCTGAAAAGAACCCACTCCAACGAAGTCTTTTGAGTTCCTCTCCGTGCTCAGATACATTAAAAGCGGAACAAATTTTTTCCTCCACTGACTTATAGGTATGAAAATCCAAAAAAGAATTAATGAAATCCCGATGTGTCATGGTCGCAACACCTTCCATCAGAAACGTATCATCGCAGCAACCTAATTGCACAAGGATATTCCAGGCACTGCAATAGCCCTTATTGCGTAAGGTTCCTCGCACCATGGTCTTAATTCCTTTCAGGCCATAGGTTTCAAGATATTTTAGCGAGTCGCGGTTGGCGTAGCCCTCATATTCACCAAAGCCTGGAACCATTACTGGAGTTGTTCTTAAAAAAAGCTGCTGATAAGGAATGAATTTATACTGTCCCTCTTGTAAAAATTTTGCAGTACCCTGTCCGGCCATAACCACATTGCGGGCGTTCCAGGTAAACTTATAGCGCCATGGATTTTCGGGGTCTGTTTCCGGAGCTATCAATCCTCCGGTAAATGATTCAAATGAAGTAAGTTCTCCACCGGCTGCTTTGATCTTATCAATAACCTGCATGCCACTCATGTGATCGATGCCTGGGTCCAAACCACATTCATTTAGAAAAAGTAAGCCCTTAGCCTTGGCTTCTCCATCAAACGATCGCATCTCATCCGACACATAGCTTGCCGTAAAAAAATGTTTTCTTTCTTCCAGGCAAATGGCTGCTGCTAGTGCGTGCAAGTGAGCAGGCAATAGTGATACAACCAGATCTGCCGCCTGAATGGCCTTTCGGCTACGTTCCCGATCTTCAATATTAAATTCAATAGAACGTCCCCGGGTAAAATCTGAAATACGCTCCCGAGCCAATGGTTCAGAAATATCGCCCACGGTAACGGTCCAATTGTACTGATCAGCTTGTTGCAGCAAATAGCTGATTAATGAAGATGAGGATCGGCCTGCTCCGAGTAAGAGAATGTACTTATGTTCCATAATTCAATGTAAGAAGCTATAAAATAAAGGAATTAAGAGGTAATATTTCCGAACCATCAACCGGTTTATTATCTTTCTATTTCTAGTAACTACCTATCCATATGAAGGGATTTGAAACATTTCAAACTATAGAAGAACTGGACAATGAGTCAAAATATCTGATCCATAAGGCTAAGGAAGCGGCCCACAACGCTTATGCTCCTTATTCCAAATTTCACGTAGGTGCAGCTTTGATTTTAGAAGACGGAACCATTGTAACAGGCTCTAATCAGGAAAATGCTGCCTATCCGTTATGCATGTGTGCCGAACGAGTGGCTTTGTATGCAGCTGCCTCACAATATGGGGGCAAAAGAATTATTAAAATGGCCATTGTAGCTCATAAGAAAAATCACAAGGAGTTGTCTGCCGCTGCCTCGTGCGGTGCCTGTCGCCAGGTAATGGTTGAGTTTGAGGAGAGACAACACAAACCCTTTGAAGTAATAATGCATCACACCGACAATCAGTGGATTAAATGTGCTTCGGCCAGCTCGCTGCTTCCATTTGTATTTTCCAAAGAAAGCCTGGACGAATAGAATTCAAAATACAGGTATACTATCTATCCCATCGAAATTAAATTTACAATTACTTATAACTAATCTTCATACTGTGCAACAACTCAATCTACCTGCTACCGACCTAACACCATCTTTTTACTTCGATAAAGAAAAGGGTATTTTTAATATTGGAGAGAGATCGTTAAGTGATAATCCTACTATAAGTTTTCAACCTGTAAAGGATTGGCTCACCGAGTATAGTA
>DAOOCD010000296.1:0-4095 GCA_035408225.1 Cyclobacteriaceae bacterium
CAATCCGGTTTTTACTTCAGCCAGATTATCAAATATGCCTCCTAGCTCTATTACTTTTCTTCTTGCAATAGAATGCTTTCCATCGGACTCCATAACATAGACCACCTTTTGTCCATTAATTTCCTGAACGACATTGATAGGCACACATAATGCCTGCGGTTCAGATAGAAAGATTATTCTCAATATAGCAGTCATGCTGGGTCGCAAATCAACTGTGTGAGGTAATTCAACCTCCACCGGAAATGAGCGTGACAGTGGGTCAATATTTCTGCCAACAAATGAAATGCGGGCTTCAATAGGCTTATCCTGATCGGAAAAACTAATCTTTACCAGGTTTCCTTTCTTGATGGTTGTAACATAAGCTTCTGAAACTTTTGCTTTTACCTTAAGATCTGCCATGTTAATAACCCGAAAAGCCGGTACCCCGGGAGCTGCATTCTCACCAATCTTAACATTAACTGCATCTATTGTACCATTAATCGGAGATTTGATCCTGTACATATCAAGTTGTTCGTTGAGTGTAGCCAGTCTCTTTTCAAGGCTTTCCTTATTGTTTTTGGCTTGCAGGTACTGAATCTCAGTACCTATTTTCTTATCCCACAAACTTTTCTGGCGTTCGTAAACGGTAGTTGCTAATTGTAACGATGCCTTTACTTCCTCTATTGAGCTGGTAGTAATAGCATCATCAATTTTCGCTAACGTCTGACCCTTAACAACGGATTGCCCTTCGGTAACCAGTACAGAAGAAATTACCCCTGCGGCCTTTGCACTCACCAAAATGTTCTGTTCAGATTCTACCATGCCTTGGGTTTGAACATAGTATTCAAACTTGCGCGGAGTTATTTCCAGTACCCCGATATCCTTCATTCGAACAACCACTTCTTCAGGATTCTGAGAAGCAAGTTCACTCTCAAGCGATTCAATCTCCTTCGCGAGTGCTGCCTGTTCTGATTTTAATTTTTCCAATTTAGTCGCCTTATCACCACAGCTTGTTAAAAGCAATGAAGTGATAGCAACAGAGATTATAGTAAGTGTAGATAATGATTTCATATTGATGAGTTTGTGTTTTTGATTTATTTAGAACTTTCGGCTACGATTGGTAATAATTTGCCATAGGCCTTGTCCAAATCAACTTTGGCAACCATGGCGTCAAACATGGCTCCATAGTAATTAGTCTGGGCCTGACGTAAACTATTTTCAGCATCAACAACTTCGATGTTGGAACCAACTCCTTGCTCGTACTTTAATTTGGTTACTTGCGCTACCCGGCTGGCGAGATCCATGTTTGCCTGCTGCGTTTCCAATGTGGCTATGGCGTTTTCAAAAATCAAGGATGCCTGTTTTATCTCAAGGTCAATTCCGTTTTTCAAACTTCTGAATCCATTGTCCACTTTACTGAGAGCAATCTTTTCCTGTTGAAGTTTGTAATAGCGTTGCCCGCCAGAGAATATCGGAATATTTAAGCTTACTCCAATTTGTGAATAGTTATACCATGTATCCGGGCCAAGACCACCATAATCTTCAATCTGTGTATTCGTTTGAAACAGGCCGGCAATCTGAGGCGACTGGGTTGAGTATCCAAACGTAGCGAAGGCGTTTAGTGTAGGCATAAAGGCCGCATTTTGATTCTTCACGTTAAGGGCCTGCAACTTTCTATTAGTTTCCAATACCTGATAATCAGGACGGATCTTGTAGTCCCACCCTTCTTTGTAGTGTTCAAGATTTGTATCAACCTGAACTTCGTTAATGCTTCCAACAACCTCCAGGGGTTGATCCATGGGATAATTCATTTGAAATTTTAAGACTTCGATACCAAGGTCGTTCAGGTTTAGAAATTTATTTCTTTCGGCTAACAGGTTATTGAGCGTTACCTGAATCCGGTCTACGTCAATGGCCTCCGCGAAACCATTTTCATTCAACGCTTTTGTATTGCTTAAAAGTGAATCAACGCGCGCAATGTTATTTGCAAAAAGATCAATGCGCTCCTTGTTGATGAGAACAGCATAGTAAGCCTTCATCACTTGTTGAATAATTTGTTCTTTGGTTTGATTCCCGGTTTTGACGGCCAAATCCCTATACACTGAAGATGCTTTTAAACCAACCAGGTAAGATCCGTTAAAGAGCAATTGATTTAACCCAATACTTGCCCCTCCGCTGGATTGCAACTGGAAAAAGTTCCTTGCTGCTATAACATCCCCGGGTTGAATGCCTGGAACTCCAGACAAGTCGCCAAGAAACCCATCAGGACCTGAATAGGTTGTAAAGAATCTTGAAAGTTTCGGGTTGTGAACGAGAGATCCATCAATTGAAATTTGGGGAAGCCCTATACCAATGGTCTCCTTGACTTTAGCCGAAGCAATCTGCTCGTCTAAAACAGAGTTTTGAACATTGATGGAATTTTTTAATGCATAGTCAATGCACTGATCTAATGTAAAAGTCTGCTGAGCATTCGCATGCCCTGCTAAGAGCAGACCCAACATTAACATTGAGAGTTTATAATAGTGTTTCATTGATTTGGGTGGTTTAAACGGGTATTACTTCTTTATATTTCTGATATAATTTTTTTCCTTTCTCTGTACACATACCGTGTACAAACAGTTCGAAAAGCTGAGTCTGTACTTCTACGAAATTGAAACGGTCTTTAGGAAATAATTCAGGATTAAAAGCCGCTTCAATTAAAATCAACCGGGTTATCGCCATAATCTCGGCATTGATTTCGGGACGATAGTATCCATCGCTAATCCCCTGGCGAATATTACGCATCACCGACTGGCTAATGATTTTGACTTTATGTTCAGTGTAAAGAGCCCAGGATTTAGGATGATACTTTTGCAAGTCATAGAGCATGGAAGGATTCAAATTCTCCAAATCGTGTTTCATACACGCAGAGATTTTACTCAATTCCTCGATCGAGTTTATTGAAGTTTGCGCGATTTGATCATACTGCCGGAAACTCCGCTCCAGATACAGCTCCGACATTTTGTAAACCAGTTCATCTTTGTCAGCAAAATGCTGATACAAAGTTTTTTTCGAAACCGACAAATGCCTTGCAATGTCGTCCATGGTTACGCTACGTATCCCATACTTCATGAAAAGCCCCTCTGTGCCTTCCAGAATTTTCTCTCTTGTCTCTATCTCTTCCATAAGCGGGCGCAAAACTATGGAAACTATTTACTTTACAAAAGTTTCCATAGTTTCCTTCAACGCCCTTTTTGGGTATTTGTTCGATGTTTCTACAAAAAAGTTTCTGGAAATTTCGCGAAGTGCTCCCTCAACCGTTTGAAGTGCCTGAATTCGCAGCTGGGCTGTCTTCACCCTTGTAACACCATTTTTCTTTCATCTTCTGTTTAAACCGCTCGCGATCTTCGGCAGGCATGCTTCCCCACTTTTCCTTCATGTAATATTTCCACGGGCCAGCGCCATGACTTTGTTGACAATGGCATCTTCTGCCAAAACTCCAAAAGAAGATCTTGGAGAGGGCAAGCAAGCCCAGGGTTTGCCAGAAGTTGAGAACCGGGCCATTAAATAATTCAGGCACTAACCAGTTCCATAAATACATGGTACCTATAATAATGCCAAAGGCAATGCTGAACCCTACCAGGGCTATCACTAAAATTTTTCCAACCCACATTCCACGTTTCATACATTTAATATTTTAAGTTCATAATTTCTCTTTAGGCTTAGGCGTCTGACCGCTCTAAGCGGTCTGACGCCTTCATCCAACTACATCATCATAAAAATTTTGTAATCTTTTACGCAACGCCATGATGGCATATCGCTTGCGCGACAACAACGTATTGATCGATACCCCTGTTTCATCGGCTATCTCTCGAAAGCTCTTATCCTCCAATTCATTGAGAATAAAGATCTCACGCTGATCAGCTGGTAGCTCTGTGAGCGCCTCTGTTATTTCATCCCAAATTGCCTCGCGCAACAACGTTGCCTCTGGTGTGTTATCGAGGTCAGGCAAAATCTCCTGCAAGGTTAATGGAGCATCATCATCCTTACCTGATAGCAACTCGAAGTCAGTGCGTTGGGGGCGACTGGCATCTCTGCGGTAACGGTCTATAATTTTATTCCGTGCTACACTATACA
>DAOOCD010000297.1:0-4063 GCA_035408225.1 Cyclobacteriaceae bacterium
ATTTTGTCTGTACTTCTGCGAATTCTTTATTCCCATCAGGATCGAAAGCAGCTTTGGCCTCTGCCTCGTTTTCGCCAAATAATGCAAACAGGGCTTCCTTTCAAGTGGCATTGCTAACAAAGGTCCCGCCTATTTCTGCACTACAATTTCCAATCATAAGCGGAATCTTTTCAAATCTTCCCGACTTGTAAGCACTTTCTGCGGTTTCAACTACCAACTTGCCATCGAGAATCGGGCCCGAATAAATTCGAACGCCCGTGCTATCACTTTCCTGACCTCCATCTACAATTTTTTCTGCGCTAAGCGAGCGAAGCTTAGTGAGTGCATCAGCATCAGTACTCGCGATTCTATGTTTACGCGCAAAGTTTACTCCAATTGTCTCCGCAGAAACAGCATATAATGGATCAGCATTCTCTTTATCAATCGGTCTGCCTGTAAGAACTCCATCACGTCCACCACTGGAATGGCCGATGGCTTTATGAAAAAGTCCCTTAGCTGAGGGTATAGTTAAAAGTGAATGAACCGCTACACCCCCAGCAGAAAAACCGAAGATCGTTACGTTATTCGGATCGCCACCAAAGGCAGCAATGTTTTCCTTAACCCACTTCAGTGCTGCGATTTGATCCATAAAGGCGTAACTACCTTTCGATTCTTCCGGATGCTCTTTGCTTAATGCAGGAAATGCAAAATGACCGAGGCGACCAAGCCTATAATTAATCGTAACAAGAACGACACCTTGCTTGGCAAATGCAGTTCCGGCCGAGCCGGGGCCAGAGCCGCTACCGCCTGTAAAACCACCACCATGAATCCAAAACATCACTGGCAATTTTGATTTCTTAGTAGCGGTAGCTGGTGTCCATACATTTAGAAAAAGACAATCTTCTGATTGTTTTGTAGTAGAACCTGGCCACGCTCTTTGCGGACAGTCCGCACAATCCTTGGTTGCATCAAGAACTTCTTTCCAAGGCTTTACCGGTTGTGGTGGCCGCCAACGATACTCGCCAATAGGCGGTGCAGCGTAAGGAATACCTTTGAAGTAAGAAACATCACCTTCGGTCACTCCACGCACCTTACCGGATGCCGTTTGAACTTCAGGAGCTTTCGGTTGGGCATTGGTTAAACTTGCAATCAGAACGAGTAAAAGTAAAGAGAATAGATTTTTCATATTGGATAACTGAATTTGTTAATGTTTAATAGTATGGGTATCACGAACGCTACTGAACGTGAGCGCCAATAACTTCCACCCTTCCGACTGTTTTTTATAAACTTCCGTGACTGTAAATTCGGTGGTTACTTCGCTGCCCCGAACAATGGCGAGTAAAGTAATCCGGTTCCAAACGATTGCTGTATTGTCAATCATTTCAATGGCAACATCATGCTCCGTTGCTTTCTTGTACCAAATGCTACCCGTTTTAATAATCTCAAGCTCTTCATCTTTTTTCCAAGTTCCGCTCATGTGAACAAACTTTGACTTGTCGTGAAAGAGTGGCGCAAGCTTCTCCACATTTTTATCGGCCATCCATTGCCATTTCTCTTTAGAGAGTGCAATGACTTCCTGTTCAGCTGAATTTTGCGCGAACGAAAACTGCACGCATATAAAGAATACTACTACTCCAAAAAATGTTGCTTTCATATCTTCTCAGTTTATTGTTTGTTTCAAGTTCTTTCCAAAAAACTCTTTGAGTTTATTCATTGCCTGATTTACGTATTCAGGGACATAGTAGGTTTGAATATGTGTTGCACCCGGAATGAGATACAATTCTTTCTCTTTCGTTCCTGTGGCTACATTAAATGCTTGGTCTGTCATGTAGTATGTATCGGCCTTGCTTCCTGCAATCATTAACAATGGTTGATTGATTAAGTCCATGTTGGTGGCTGCATCGAATTCCATTAAGTCAAGCAAACTGCTTGTTGTGTATTTAAATGTTGAGTTCGGATGGGCATGCGTTCTGTTGTAGTAATAATGACCCTCACGGTACAAATCAAACGGCATCTTGTCGGCCATTTCATCCGTAATGGTTGCGGTAGCTGTGTACAGCACTTCGCCTTTTGAAGCTTCCAGTGCTCTGGCTTCAGTGGCTTGCCTTAACCGATCTTGAATCGTTGCCGCACCGGAATTCATAAATCCATTGCGCCTGACCACACCGGAATTAAACATGCTGAGCGTAGCCACAACCTTAAAACGTTTGTCGGTTTGCGCAGCTTTCAATGCGTAGCCACCACCGCCACAAATTCCTAAAAGCCCCAATTGATTAGGGTCCACTCCTTTATACTGTGTGATATAATCAGCCATGCCTCGAATATCCTCAATGCGAAAGGCAGGCTTATCTACATTACGAGGTTGGCCACCACTGGCTCCCTGATAAGAAGCATCCGCAGCAATTGCGATGTAACCTGATTCCGCTAAACGTTGGGCATACAAACCCGCCACTTGTTCCTTTACACCACCATTTGGATGCGCCACCACCACAGTGGGGTAATGTTTTGAAGGATCATAATTAGCTGGCGTATAAACATTGGCAGCAATGTCAATGCCGTTTAGTTTATACGTTACCGGATGAATGTTTACCTGACCCATCACATTTTTTGCAATGGCATTCTCATATACCAACCCAAATGGATTGGCTTGTTTGGTTTGAGCTAATGAGAGGATACTTGCTGACATACACAACACAATTAAATAATATTTTCTGCTTTCATTGTTCATAATCTATTCAGTGTTACAGTTGATTCATTTATCCAGACCCTTTTCTTGCAGCCACTTCGACATCAGATCAGCTATTTGGACATTATTCAAGTCAGAGAATGGGAAGTGAGTATTTCCTTTGATTCCGATTTCGGGTAGGTGAACAACCCTCACATCACCACCGGCCGCATTCAATGCATCACGCCATTTTCTGGCCATCTCTAATCGGGCACGCCAGCCATCAATGCCGGGATTCGGGTCGGGCTTCGATGGGATATTATCACCGTAATAAATAATGATTGGAATTTTTGTGAGCTTTAGAAAATCTTCTTTAGAGACTCCGGTAGGTACCAATGGGCCTGCGGAACTTTCTATTGGCTGTGGCACTTCTCCAACGGGAAAAACAAAACCAGAACCCGGCTCATAGCTAACAATCGCACGAATATTCTGATTCTTAATACCCGTAAGCCAACCCATGCCACCAGAATGTGAGTGCGTAATCAATATTGTCGGCCCAAGTTTGGTGGCTAAAGCCGATACCGCCTCAACATTCACATTGATGTCAATTGGCCCAATGTTTGGAACCATCGAACGAAAGTATTGATTGAGCGCTTCCGGATCTTTTGAAAACTGAACATCTGGAAAATAGTTTGGCCATACACCAACTCGAAATGTACCGAACCACATTTGCTCATCCGGTGTAGGTGAGATGGTGGCCTCTGCAGTACTTCTTCCTGCATTTCCGCGTCTTGGTTGATCAATCAGGTAAACACTAAAGTTTCTTCTTAAAAAAATGTTTTGAAATCCTTCACGACCATCCGGTGTTGTTTCCCATGTTTTTGAAAACTGACCGATGCCATGCCAGAATACAAGTGGCAACTTTTTAGACTTTTCAGGTACCTGATAAAACACATAGGCATGATCCCCACGAAAGGTTTGGCCTTCTGGTGTGCGTTTGATTGGGTCGAATGTTCCCGGATTCGTAATCATGGTACCACCAACGGCAAAACTGCCTTGATCCTGAATTACGATTGGCTTTTTCTGTGCATAGGTTTGAGTTAACATCATAGTCAAGAGTACTATAGCGAACGCGTTTTTATTTTTCATTTCCATACGATTAATACTTATTATTGATTGCACCAACATTACTTGTTGTAAACTTCGTCTGTTACTTCTTCCAACCACACCGTTTCACCGAGGTGTCTGTTGGTTACCGCTACCTGAACGAAATGCTTATCCGAACTTGCACCATGCCAATGCGGAACATTGGGTGGACATTTTATTACATCACCTTTGTGAAGTATCTTTTTGGATTGACCTTTCTCTTGATAGTATCCAACCCCATCAATCACCAGTAATATTTGTCCGCCTGGATGA
>DAOOCD010000298.1:0-4061 GCA_035408225.1 Cyclobacteriaceae bacterium
TTTTTTTTGTGAAAGGGTGACTGCGGGGAGATTATTAATGCTGACCGGATGAGTGTTTTCATAGTTTCAATTTCTGTCATACATCGGCTAACTTCTTCGTGAACCTTAGTGACTTTGTGGCTTTGTGGTTAACTTTCTTTAAACCACCAAGACACTAAGTCTCAAAGTAGCACAAAGTTGCTTATTCTATTACTTTAAGAACCGGATCAACAATACTTCGGCCAGCAGGAAGATTAGTGCCAAAATCAGTGCATACTTCCACAAAGGCGTGCCCAAATATCTCTCTTTTATTTCGTTGCTGAAAGTATCGGCCGAGGTTGCTTTAAAAATGGACACCTGGTTGCCTCCACCCAATGCGGTCTTCACCTCCTCACCACTAAACTGATCCAGTATGGATTCGGTTTTTTCAAGATTGAACGCCAGCAAGTCAAGGGTATCGCGCGAATGGGTTACATAATAAAATCCTTGATTGACTGAATATCTTGGAATTTCCAGCAAGAGCCGATCTCCAAACCTGCGTTGCGATGGCACCAGTTCCTGGTCGCCCTTCATGCGGGCCGGCTCCTCCCCTGCCAGGCTATCAGCTGGTATAGTCACTAAAGACGAGGATAAATAATAGTACGGCTTACGTTCTGCTTTTTTGCCACTGGCAGCAATCCTGTACATCACCGGCACAAAAATGGCATGTGTAGAAAGATCACTGATTTCTTTATTGAGTGCGCTGGCCATAACAAACGTATTGTTGAAACGCGATAAATAAGGTTGTCCATTTTTAAACCGGAGAATGGCAGACCGATCGGGTCCCCAATCCAACATCTTTTGCGCCAGCGGCATGGCCAAAGCAGCAGACCTTTCTTCAAAAACATTTTCAAAGAATGGATTTTGAAAATCTGGTTTATCCAATTCCATCCTTTCAGATTTCTCTGGTTTCATTAATGAAGGTAAGCCTAACACACTCTTATAAGAACTGAGGTCCGGTTGCAACCCAGGAATCACCAACAGCGTACCTTTGCTTCGATACATTTGAATGGCGGCATTCAATGAATTGTCCACTTTATCAAGGCCATTCAAAACAACAAGATCAGCATCATTCAAAACACTATAGTCCACATTACCGGCAGCAAACCCACGGAAATCAAATAGCTCACGATTGCCATAAACATTTTCGACATAGGTTGGGCGAGTATCCGGCTTGATCTCAACTATTTTTAGCCGTCCTGTGTAATTCAGTGTGAAATAAAATTCATTATCAAAGCTTACCGGAAAATCGCTAAAGCTGAACACCACCTGGTTAAACCCTTTCAATCCTTGCGATAAATCGAAAGATGTTTCCGCCAAACTATTGGGCTCGATGGTAACCGATGAGGTCGCTGCCTGAACTCCATTAATAGTAAGTTTGGTCACCAACCCCTCCAATGTGCGCGGACCTTCATTCCGGAGCCTAACACGGATGGAGTTTTTTTCTCCGCCTATGATAAACGGATTGTCGAGATAGATCGAATCTACAAATACATTGGATACTTGTGGATATTCAACCGGCACCAGGCGAACCTGCCAGGCGGAGTCAAGTAAACTTTCATCCCCAAAGGTTGATTTCTGAAAATCTGAAATCCAGAATACGGTGTTGCCCGGTTCGCCTATTCTTTTCACTACTTCATTAAACGAACGACTAACAGGCGACAAGCGTACCTGCGAAAGCTGATCGAGAATTTCAGATTTAGATTTAAAGGAGTTTGAAAATGGTGCAAAATCGTTGGTAAGGAGTTTAAAGCGAGTTTCGGCAGGAAACAATTCTACAATATCCCGAACAAAGCCTACTCCCGCATCCAATGCCCGCACCTTTTCGCCTACCGGTGCCGACATGCTATACGAGTTATCTAAATAAACGACAAGGTTGCGCTGAGAAGTAAGTTGCTCGCGGGCTGGCAAAAAAGGCTGAGCAAAGGCAAACACTAAAAATAACAGGAAGAGCAAGCGGCTGGCCAGCACCAGGTACTGCTTCAGTTTTCGTTTTTGCGTAGTCTCTTGCTTTATCTGTTTAAGAAAGCGTGTGTTCGAAAAAAAAATCCGGGTAGTCTTTCGAAAATTGAAGAGGTGAATGATGAGTGGGATGGCCAGTGCGGTAAGGGCCCAGAGAAACTGCGGATAGTTAAAACTCATCAGCACAAAAATAATCATTCAGGTTCATAGAAACGGGATTATTAAATGGTTGTTCGTACGAATACACGAATGGTTAAAATAAAAAAGGCCCCGGTTTACGGGGCCTTCTGATCGGGTTAGGCAGATTTCACTTCTGCTTTGATCCAAGCATCAACAAATCGTTGACATTAATCTCGGTAACATAGCGCTTTTCGCCCTTGTCTGTCTCGTAATCTCTGTGTACGAGCTTTCCTTCCACACATACCTCAACTCCTTTCTTAAGGTACTTTTCGGCTACGTCTGCAAGGCTGCCCCAGATAATCACGTTGTGCCACTGGGTATCCTCCACCTTCTCGCCCTTCGCATTCTTGTAGCTGTCTGTGGTTGCGATGGAGAAGGATGCCTTCTTGCTGTTACCAAAGGTTTTCACTTCCGGATCTTTGCCTAAGCGACCGATCAACTGCACACTGTTTCTCAAACTTTTCATAATTGTACTATTTAATTGTTAAACATTGATTTTCGAATTCAACCTCGGGTTTGTCCCGATTGGCCAACCTGCACTATGTTTCGGCTGGCTGGTGATACAAAGGTGCAGGGGTCGAAATGGTTCAGTCGTTTATTAATCAATTACTTTCGGTTATATTCGTTTATAAACGTTTATAAACGGATACAAAAACCCTTAAAATCAGCGAAATAATGGCTAAAAAGGAGGAAAAAGCCTGTCTGGAATGCGGAGGAAAAATTATCGGGCGGGCGGACAAAAAATTTTGCTCAGACCAGTGCCGGGTGTCTTATAACAATAAACTGAATCGGGATGAGACCGCCTACATGAACAATGTCACTAACATTTTGCGAAAGAATCGCAGAATTTTATTGGATCTTAATACAACTGGAAAAACCAAAGTGAATCGCGATAAGCTGAATGAGAAAGGATTTGATTTTACTTACTTTACCAGCCAGTATGTAACAAAAGAAGGTGCCATTTACCACTTTTGTTATGAGCAAGGATACCTGGCGATGGATAAAAACTGGTACTTGCTGGTCGTGAAAAAAGAAACCGCTAAACAACAACCTTTATGAGTGGCTGGACACTTCAAGGAAAAAAAGCATTGATCACAGGGGGCACAAAAGGCATTGGCCTGGCCATCGCCCGCGAGTATCTTGAATTGGGTGCAGAGGTATTAGTTATTGCGCGCAATACAAAAACCATTTTAGGTAAACTAAAGAACTCAGCAAACCTGTTCACTTTTGAAGGTGATTTAAACAATGCGGATTTTAGAAGCGACCTTGTGAAACGCGTTTCTGAAAACTGGGGTAAACTGGATGTGCTTGTGAACAACGTGGGCACCAACATCCGCAAAAAATTTGTTGAGTATAGTGAAGAAGAAATCCGTCAGCTTTTTGAAACGAATCTTTTCAGCATGATGCAGTTGACCCATGGGTGTTACCCATTACTTCAGAAATCAGGTCATGCCAGCGTAATCAATATTGCTTCCGTGGCCGGGATGGTAGATGTACAAAGTGGGCCGCCTTACGGGATGACTAAAGCAGCTGTAATTCAACTTACCCGGCATCTGGCAGCAGAGTGGAGTGTTGATACAATTCGTGTTAATGCAATTTCTCCCTGGTATATTGAGACACCACTAACCGAACCGGTACTTTCTCAACCTGACAGGCTTGAAAAAATTCTTGCCCGAACACCGATGAACCGAATAGGCAAACCAGAAGAAGTAGCCAGTCTTGCTGCCTACCTTGCGATGGATAAGAGCAGCTACATCACCGGCCAGAATATTTCGGTTGATGGCGGTATGAGTGTTAAAGGCCTTTAACTTCAGTTAGGCGTCAGACCGCTTTGAGCGGTCTGACGCCTGAAGAAATCATTAGCTTTCGATGGGTATATCGCGATGAAAGCCATTGGCCAA
>DAOOCD010000299.1:0-4061 GCA_035408225.1 Cyclobacteriaceae bacterium
TGATTAAAGATTAAAGAGTCTGGTCGTTTCATGAGTTAAAAAGTCATTCTTTGAATCCTTACGGCATTCAATATTGCTAATAATGCCACACCCACATCAGCAAAAACAGCTTCCCACATGGTGGCCAATCCTCCGGCACCAAGCGCCATTACAATTACCTTTACTCCAAAAGCTAAGGCGATGTTTTGCCAAACAATTTTATTAGTTGCTTTTCCGATTTTAATAGCGGTTACAATCTTCGAAGGTTGATCGGTTTGTATGACAACATCAGCCGTTTCAATAGCCGCATCACTGCCGAGACCACCCATTGCAATGCCCACATCACTTAAAGCAAGAACAGGAGCATCATTAATTCCATCGCCAACAAATGCAACGGCTTCTTTCTTCCCTTTCTTTATTGCCTCGACTTTTTCAACCTTGTTTTCAGGAAGGAGATCGCCATAGGCTTGATCTATACCTAATGATTTGGCCACCTTATCAGCTACTGCTTGTTTGTCGCCACTGAGCATAATGGTTTTTATTCCCAAAGAATGCATAAGCTTAATCGCACCTGGGCTATCCTCCTTTACTTCATCAGCGATTGTTAAATATCCAGCAAACGATTTGTCTATCGCGACTGCAACAATAGTATCTGTTACGGCAATAGTGTCCTGATCTACTTGAACACCAAACATAGACAAGAGCTTAACATTTCCAGCAAGAACCTCCTTACCCTGCACGATTCCTTTTAGTCCATGACCTTTTATTTCTTCAAGGCTATCAACACCGACTTTAGCTAATTTTCCATTCGCATACTCCACAACTGCTTTTGCAACCGGATGATTGGAGTTGGATTCCAATGATGCCAAGAGCGGAATCCATTCTTTTTCACTCATGCCTTTGCTCACAACTTGCTGCACTTTGAAAACACCTTTGGTAAGTGTTCCGGTTTTGTCCATGACAACCGTATCTACCCGTGTCATCAGGTCAAGATAGTTGGAACCCTTGAACAATATTCCATTGCGGGAACCTGCCCCAATACCTCCGAAGTATCCCAGAGGGATGGCAACAACCAGCGCACACGGACAAGAGATGACCAGAAAAATTAATGCGCGATAAAGCCACTGATCAAAAACATATTCCTGCACGAAGAAGTAAGGTAAAAGTGTAAGCGCTACCGCAAGGAAGACGACAATGGGTGTATAGACATTGGCAAATCTTCGAATAAACAATTCCGTTTTTGCTTTCCGGCCTGTTGCATTCTGCACCAACTCAAGGATTCGCGCAAGGGAACTTTCGTTGAAGGGTTTTGTGACTTTTAAATCAACTACTTTTGATTCGTTGATCATTCCTGCCAGAACTGTTTCACCTTTTTCTAACGTAGTAGGTTTGCTTTCGCCCGTCAGGGCAGCTGTGTTGAATGAACTTCCTTCACTCAACATTTCTCCATCAAGCGGGACACGTTCTCCAACCTTTATTAAAATAGTTTCACCAACCTTCACTTCAGTTGGGTCAACATTCACAACATTACCATTTCGATAGACAGAAGCTATATCCGGTCTCACATCCATAAGCGCCTTGATACTACGCTTGGCTCGGTTTACTGCCGCACTTTGAAATAGTTCTCCAATAGCATAGAAAACCATGACTGCAACGCCCTCCGGATACTCACCAATATAGAATGCTCCAATAGTCGCAATGCTCATCAGAATAAACTCCGTGAATACTTCACCCCGAAGCGCATACCTGATTCCTTTTATCAAGACGGGAAGCCCTACAGGCAGGTAAGCAATGGCATACCATGTAAACCGAAACATATTTTCAAACCACGAGGGTTGTATCCAATTGTCCAGTAGCAAACCTGTGGCTAGTAGAATAAAACTGGCGATGGCTGACAGCCATTCTTTATTAATACCCTTCTCATTTTCTGCTTGGTTGGATTGTTTGTTTTGCAGCACAGTTTTCTGTTCGGGGGTGCAGCAAGCATCATCCGATTGAATATTTGTATGTTGATGTTCAGCCATAAATAAAGTTTTAATGAATGAAAAATGAAAGAATACCCGTTAGCACCAATGTTACACCTGTTATAATTCCTGCATTGTGTTCAAGGGTATGCCAGTTAAGTTTCAGCAATCCTCTATAGGTTATACTCACCCAAATAACCATACCACCTACGGTTACAACGGTGTACAGTAAAGCGATCAATGACACCAGCCACAATCCACGGGCACCCGCCATTAGAAAATACGCTTCAATTTCAAAGCAGGGTGAAAAGAACATGGCTACGACTAAGCTGACTATTACTTTTTTATCTGAAACAATCTCTTTATGACGGTGCAGGTGAAAGTGTTTATGGGTATGATGCTGATAAATAAAAAAGACTCCTAACGCGATTAATACCGAAGGCGCAACGTAGGCAGTGAAGTATTCCATATTGGCTGCTAGCTGAATACCCGCTACACCAATAATAAATCCGATAAGTACAGTACTTAACGCATGTGCTAGTCCAGCAATGAACGTAACCTTCGTAGCCTTATTTACCGACCAGTTTTCCCTTTTGGCAATGGCCAGTACTGGCAACCAATGGTTAGGAATAAGTGCATGGAGCACACTCAGTGTTAAACTTCCTGCAATGAGTGTTATCATTTATCCGTGCGATAAGGTTTCAAAATAGCCTGCAAGTCTTCTGGTATTTCCATTGGTCGCAAGGGTGGGACATCGGCACCACCTGTGTTACCTACTGGAATTGTACCCACAAATGATTTGACTCCACCAACGAGAAGCCTGGGTATTTGCCCAATAATCTCTCTTGTATCTTTAATCCGAATGCCAAACTTGAGCATGATCCAATGTACTTGAGAATGCTCCACAGGCCAGGGTTGCCCAAGAATATGCGCACGTTCCAGGTGTCTCCAGGCTACCTGCAAATTACCTTTAGCCAATTCTTTCTTGTAGTCGTTAAGTTCCTGATGATAATGAACCTTCAAACCATCAGGCATTTTCCAGTGCAATTTCATTTTCAATCATCTAAATTTTTAATGCTCCTCAGAAGCTCCTTGCGATTTTGACAAAATATAAAATGCTCCTTTTATAACAACCCTTGTCGTTCCTTGCAATTCCTCCAAGGTCCTGATTTCAATATACCCTAAATCTGAAACGCCAGTTACAACTTCGGTTTTTTTGAAATGAACCGCGCCTTCTTCTTTTCCAACCTCTTCTTCTTTACCCTCTGCTTGCTTTTCCTCAGAGAAGATAAAGATGTAGTCCTTTCCTTCAGACTTTACAATCGCATCAACAGGAACCGCTTTCACTTTTTGCGCCCCTATGTCAATGGATGCGGACACATACATTCCAGGAAAAAGCTTCAAACCTTTAACATTTTTTACAACGGCATGTGCCAATACTGCCTTACTTTCTCCTTCAAATGATTGATTCACACCATAAATCTCGCCTTGAATCTGCTGATTATTCTGATTAGTAAGCATGAAGTTTACTTTTTGTCCAACTTTCACTTTGAACAAGTCTTTTTCATATACCTGAAGATCGCAATGAATTTGAGAGTTATCCACAATATCCATGATCACTTTCCCAGGTTCAACAAAAGTGCCCAGGTTCACAGATATGTGAGCCACTACTCCACTGATTGGCGCAACCACAGAAAAGTCAGGAATTATTTCGCCTCCTGATAGCTGATTCAGATTTACATTCAATTGCTGTAACTGCTTAGACAAGGATTGAAGTTTTGCCTTTTCAGCGTGATAGCTTGCTTCCGTTTGTTGAAAAACTTTACCCGTTCCGGCATTCTTTTCGTTTAGTTCTTTTTGTCGCTGAAATTCCTTTTCTGTGTAGCTGAAGTTACTCAGATCAGCCAGGTATTCCTGCTGCATTTTTATGAACTCCAGATTTGCTATCGTTAGCAACACCTGACCTTTCTTAACATAGCTTCCTTCAAGAACAAAAATTTGCTTTACAGAACCACCCATTAGTACAGAAACATCAGCTCTGTTCTGAGGGGGCACTTCCAGCATTCCACTCGCCTTGACAATAGCACTTAGGTTTTTTTCTTCGATAGTGTCTATCTC
>DAOOCD010000300.1:0-4046 GCA_035408225.1 Cyclobacteriaceae bacterium
CCATTAATTAACCCAACTGATTCCAACCTGTGTGGGGCATTTTTGAATGTCTTTAGTCCGGCCTTGATCCATTCAATTTTTCCACCAGCGAGATAAACGGCCGAAACCGCAGCCATCGTGTTGATCAGATTGTGAGGTCCTTTCAACGTAGTTTCCGATTGAATCACAGAGAAAGAATCATTACCAAAATGAAATACCATGCTTGTACCATCGTAATGTGCCGGAGTATTCTGATCTCTCAAAGAAATTTTAACTGGTACAGCATCAATTTTCCTCTTTAGTGTCTCGGGACCAGTAACCGCATCATCAGAATAGTAGATGAAGTGGTTGTTCTTTTTCATGTTCTGAGTCAGACGAAATTTGGAGTTGACATAATTCTCCATTTTGTATTCGTAGCGATCCAAATGATCAGGTGTGATGTTGAGCAGAATTCCAATCGCTGGTTGAAAAGAGGTAGTACCATCCAACTGAAAACTGCTGATCTCAATAACATACCAATCATGGTTTTCCCTGGCAACTTTTCGCGCCAGGCTCTCACCAACATTGCCGGCCAATGCTACGTTAAAACCAGCAGCATTCATAAGATGATAGGTAAGCAAGGTTGTAGTCGTCTTTCCGTTCGTGCCTGTTATGGCTATCACTTTACCCTTCAGATACCTAAAGCCAAACTCCAATTCATCAATAATTTCAATTCCTTTGGCCTTTGCCTGCTTAATGATCTCTGCTTTATCCGGAATACCAGGGCTCTTAATAATTAACTGTGCATTTAAAATCAATTCAGGAGTATGAACTCCCTCCTCAAATTTGATTGACTCACTAACTAATTCATTTTTATACTTTTCCTTAATGAGTCCCTGATCAGAAACAAACACGTCATACCCTTTCGCCTTTGCCAAAAGTGCAGCTCCGGTTCCACTCTCACCTGCTCCTAGTATAACTATTCGTTTGCTCATCTTAGTTTCAACATGGCTAATGAAAGAATAGCTAACAAAATTCCTACAATCCAAAAACGGGTTACGATTTTAGATTCATGAATATTCATTTTCTGATAATGATGGTGAAGTGGCGACATCAGAAATATTCTTCGTCCTTCACCGTATTTTCTCTTTGTGTATTTGAAGTAAGATACTTGCATGATCACTGATACATTCTCTACCAGGAAAATTCCGCAAAGCAATGGTATCATCAATTCTTTTCGAACTGCCAAAGCCAAAACAGCAATGATTCCACCTAATGCCAAACTTCCGGTATCGCCCATAAACACCTGAGCGGGAAAAGCATTGTACCAGAGAAACCCAAGACACGCGCCTACAAAAGCAGTACAGAAAATTACAAGTTCACCCAGATTCGGGATGTACATAATGTTCAGGTAAGAACTAAAGTCAACACGGCCCGAGAGGTAAGCAAAAATGGCAAGCGTTAATCCAATGATAGCAGAAGTACCTGCTGCCAATCCATCAATACCATCCGTAATATTAGCTCCGTTTGAAACTGCGGTGATTATTACTATTACTACTAGCGTAAAGATTATCCAGGTATAATTTTTATCGAGCCACGGAAGAATGTCGCTATAGTCAAATTCATTGTTCTTAATAAATGGTACAGTTGTCTTGGTCGACTTTACGTCATGATACTCCAGACGTACTCCCGACTCCGGCTGAATTACTTGCAGACTTGCGGTTGTGGCCGGCTTCACCTCGCGAATCACTACGTTATCATTAAAGTAAAGGGTAAGTCCAACAATGATACCGATTGTCACCTGGCCAACGATTTTAAAACGGCCTGCTAATCCTTCTTTATTCTTCTTAAATACTTTAATATAGTCATCTAAAAATCCAATGAATCCAAGCCAAAGAGTGGTTGCTATCAGGAGAATAACATACACGTTATCGAGCCTTGCCATTAACAGGGTTGGAATTAATATCGCTGCGATGATAATCAGGCCTCCCATCGTAGGAGTTCCCTTCTTTTGAATTTGTCCTTCTAATCCAAGATCGCGGATATCCTCACCCACTTGCTTCTTGCGCAAGTAGTTTATCAGATTTTTTCCAAAGGTGATGGTGATGATCAATGACAATAATGCTGCAGCACCCGCACGGAAAGAAATGTATTGAAACAAACCCGCCCCAGGTAAATCAAAATTCTTTTCGATATAGTCGAAAAAATAATACAGCATCAGTTCGTAAACATTTTAAGCATCCTTGTCAATACTTCTTTATCATCAAATGGATGTTTTACTCCCTTAATCTCCTGGTAGTTCTCATGCCCTTTGCCCGCCACGAGAATGATATCTTTCTCTTTTGCCATCATACAGGCAGTCTTTATAGCTTCTTCGCGATCCACCATCACTAGTGTCTTTTTTGCTTCGCTTGGGCCAACACCCTTCTGCATCTCACGTATGATTTCCATCGGATCTTCGCTACGCGGATTGTCAGAAGTAAAAATGACTTTGTTGGAATATTTGCAAGCTATAGCCGCCATCAGTGGCCGCTTGGTGCGATCGCGATCACCACCACATCCCACTACAGCTATCACCTGCTCGGAACCCGAACGAAAATGCTCAATTGTTTCTAATACGTTCTTTAGAGCATCCGGAGTGTGGGCATAATCTACAATAGCCGTAAACTTTGATCCAGGCATAACCAATTCAAACCGTCCAGAAGCTCCCGTCAATGCAGAAAGCCGCATCAACACCAGCTCAGGATCTTCGCCCAGCAAGCAGGCTGTTCCATAAACGGCTAATAAATTATAAGCATTAAAATCCCCGATTAACTTAAACCAAACATTGCGGTCACCGATTTCAAGTTCAAGTCCTTCAATGGAATTAGTGATGATTTTTCCTTTGAAATCGGCCATCTTCTTCAACCCATAGGTTTGCTTCTTAGCCTTACAGTTCTGCAGCATCACCATACCGCGCTTGTCATCCACATTAACCAACGCAAATGCCTCGGCCGACAATCCATCAAAAAATATTTTCTTAGCGCGGATATAACTCTCAAATGTGTGATGATAATCAAGATGATCGTGGGTAATATTTGTAAAAAGTGCCCCTGTATATTGTAACCCTTCAATGCGACCTTGTGCTGCTGCATGTGAACTCACTTCCATGAAACAATGAGTGCACTTTTCTTCCAGCATCTTCACCAAAAGTTCATTAATCTGAATGGGGTCTGGTGTGGTGTGCGTTGCTGCGATATCTTTATCCACAATTCTATTAACAACTGTGGATAACATTCCGCAACGGTATCCAAGCGAGGTAAAGAGTTTGAAAAGTAATGTAGCAACGGTTGTCTTTCCATTCGTTCCCGTTACTCCAATCAACTTAATTTTTGCAGATGGGTTACCATAGAAATTCGCAGCAACAATGCCAAGTGCCTTTGCGCTATCTTTAACCGTTACGTAGGTGATCTTATCCGAAATCGACTCTGGAAGTTTTTCAGCAATTATGGCTATTGCGCCATCGGCAACAGACTTTTCAATAAAAGCGTGTCCATCCGACTGGGTTCCCTTCACAGCAACAAACAAGTAGCCCGGTCTGACTTTACGGGAATCAAAGCAAATTCCTTTCACATCAACATTCATACTGCCCGAAGTTGACGTAATGTGTACTCTATATAATATGTCCTTTAATTCGGCCATTATCCTAAACGCAAATAAATTCGTGATCCTTTTGAAATCTTTGTTCCCGGAGAAAGTGATTGTTCGGTTACTCGTCCCCTTCCCTCGAAGGAAACCCTCAAACCAGATTTCTCAAGCAAATAAATCACATCCCGGAAAGACATTCCAGTTACATCAGGTACATGATCTTTTACAATTGCATTCTTCTTCCAAACTACCGCACTTCCATTTTTAGCAGCTTTAATCCACTCTTCTTCGGTGGTGGAGTGATTAGACACACCTAACTCATTGCTTAACATGGTGAGCTCATCCTGCTTTCCTGCCCGAATAGTAGGAAATACGCCAGGTTCCATGGTCTTCTTTTTTTCCATGGCGGTGTGCAGGTTGATATCGCGGGAATAGATGTTGTCTGCTATATCCTTAAATAC
>DAOOCD010000301.1:0-4037 GCA_035408225.1 Cyclobacteriaceae bacterium
TGCAGTAGCCCTGGAGCCAACGGTTGTTATCAAATTGTCCAAAGAGAAATTTCTAACTCTCCTCCGCGAAAACTTTGACATTCATCTTCATTTAGATCAGGTGCTGTGTCAGCGATTGCGATACAAATCCATGGTACTTTCTGAAATCTCATTTTATGACCCGGAGCATCGCATTACAAGTTTGTTGAAATACTTGAAAGATGACTCACTCAATCAAGGAAGGCAGCTTAGAACTCAGGTTCAGGAGAATCATGAGTATGTAGTTCCGTTCACCCGGCAGCAGTTGGCAGACATGAGTGGTCTTAGGGTGGAGACTGTTATTCGTACTGTGAAAAAGATGGAAGAGGAAGGTAAACTGAAACTAGTAGGAAGAAAAATAACATTATAACCAAAACCAATAAAATCTATGAAGTATATTCTTGTAATCGCCCTCGCCTGTTTGATCTTCTCGTGCGCGCCAGATAAGCCCTCGGCAGATACAAAGGAAACGGATCCCAATAAGAGTGCAGTCGAAGCTATCACCGACCCCACAAAAGGAATTGGTGCTATTAAAAATGTAACGATGAATACTCCTTTGGATGCAGAACGTGTGAAGCGAGGTCTTGAAATCTATAATATGAAGTGTCAGGCCTGTCATAAGTTAGACGATAAGCGCATAGTTGGACCCGGTTGGAAAGACATCACTAAACGCAGAAAGCCGGAATGGATTATGAATATGATTCTGAATGTTGATGTCATGCTTGAACAAGATGAAGAGGCGCAAAAGTTACTTGAGCTTTGTTTGATGCGGATGCCCAATCAAAACTTATCCATTGGCGATGGCCGCGATATTCTTGAGTTCATGCGCCAAAACGATGGCGAGAAATAAAATTGAATCACCAGAAACAACCTACCTATGAAACGCTATAAATTTATTTTCTTGATTGCACTCTTCGCATTTTCTTGTGGTCAACAACCGGCTACTACAGAAACTGCCGCAGATGCGGAAGCACCAGGCGCGGGACAATCGGCTGTTATCGATGATACCTCCGAACCCGATGTTGTTCGTGTTGCTGTCGGCTCACCCGATCACACTACACTCGTTACAGCATTACAAACTGCTGAGTATGTTGATGCACTTTCCAACGCAGGACCCTTCACTGTTTTTGCTCCAACCAATGCAGCATTCGATAAGCTGCCAGCAGGCACTGTAGAAAATTTATTGAAGCCTGAAAGTAAAGCCGCATTGCAAAATATACTGGAATACCATGTGTATGTGGGGGTAATACGCGAAGACTATGTTCAGGACGGAATGAAATTGAATCAGGTTAATCTTGATAATGTGATACTAAACAAAAAGGATGGCAAAATTACGGTGAACGGAGCTAATGTACTGGGTGTAGTGAAGGCATCCAATGGAATAGTGTATGTTATTGATGCCGTGTTACTACCTCCCGATAAAAAATAATTAAATCAAACTCTTTATAAATTAATACCTATGAAAACACACACGATACATCGGGTACTTTCAGTACTCGTAGTTTTAGCCACCGTTGTTCTTTGGCAGAGTTGCAAACCTAAGGCACCTGGCAGCGTAACCACCGGTGATGCCGCATCACAGGCCTATGTTGCCCCAGGAAAATATGATGAATTTTATAATGTTGTGTCCGGTGGATTCAACGGACAAATGAGTATTTACGGACTTCCTTCAGGAAGATTGTTCCGCATTATTCCTGTCTTCTCACAATTTCCGGAAAATGGATGGGGCTATAGCGAAGAAACAAAACCGATGTTGAATACTTCACATGGTTTTGTGCCTTGGGATGATCTGCACCATATCTCATTGTCAGTAACAAAAGGTGAGCACGATGGACGTTGGGCATTTGGAAATGCGAACAACACACCTCGTGTTGCACGCGTAGATATGAAGACATTTAAGACTGTTGAGATTTTGGAATTGCCTAACAGTGGCGGTAATCACTCATCTCCATTCATTACAGAAAACTCAGAATATATTGTTGCGGGAACCCGCTTTAGTGTACCTGTTGGTGAGAACACTGATGTGCCTATCAGTTCTTTTAAAGAAAACTTCAAAGGCTACATTAGCTTTATTTCAATCGATCCGGCCGATGGCGGAATGAAAATAGCTTTTCAATTAAAAACACCCGGTGTAAGCTTTGACCTTGCCCGCGCAGGAAAAGGTCCGTCACATGGTTGGTTCTTCTTCTCTACGTATAATACGGAACAAGCCTACACACTTTTGGAAGTAAATGCTTCACAAAAGGATAAGGACTTTATCATGGCAGTGAACTGGAAGAAAGCGGAAGAATATATCAAAGCCGGAAAAGGCACGAAATCAAAAGCAAAATATGCTCACAATGTATGGGATGAAAGCACCCACACCGGAGTCTCTACTATAATGGATGAAGTGCTTCAGTTAGATCCAGCCGAATTAAAGGATATCATTTATTTTATTCCCTGCCCTAAGTCACCCCATGGCTGTGATACTGATCCTACTGGTGAGTATATTGTAGGTAGCGGAAAATTAGCAGCACTAATTCCTGTATTTTCATTCGCAAAAATTCAAGCTGCTATCGCCAACAAGGAGTTTGAAGGTGAGTTTGCCGGAATTCCAGTTATAAAATATGAAGCCGCGCTTCATGGGGAAGTGAAGAAACCAGGCCTTGGCCCATTGCACACCGAGTTTGATAATAACGGCAATGCCTATACCTCCTTCTTTGTGTCTTCTGAAATTGTAAAGTGGAATGTGAAAACACTGGAAATTCTGGATCGTGTTCCTACGTATTATTCAATCGGCCACCTGTCTGTACCCGGTGGACCTACTGCTAAACCTCATGGTAAATATGTGGTTGCATATAACAAAATCACAAAAGATCGTTATCTGCCTACCGGTCCGGAGTTAACACAATCGGCCCAACTCTATGACATCAGCGGTGATAAGATGAAACTTATCTTAGATTTTCCTACCACGGGTGAGCCACACTACGCTGAATCGATCCCTGCTGAAATGATCATGCCTAATTCAGTGAAGATCTATAAAATAGAAGATAACAATCACCCGTACGCTGCCAAAGGTGAGGGAATGACGAAAGTAGAACGTAAAGGAAAAGAAGTGCACGTGTCCATGACGGCCATTCGTTCACACTTAACACCCGATAATATTGAAGGTGTGAAGTTAGGTGATGAGGTTTTCTTCCACGTAACTAACCTTGAGCAGGATTGGGATGTGCCACATGGCTTTGCTGTGAAGGGTGCCAATAATGCAGAAATATTAGTGATGCCCGGTGAAACATCAACACTTCGGTGGAAGCCATTAAGTACAGGAGTCTTCCCATTCTATTGTACTGATTTCTGTTCTGCACTACACCAGGAAATGCAAGGCTATATTCGTGTGTCTCCTGCGGGAAGTAACGTACCCTTAAAGTTTTCAACCGGTAAGATCGAAGACCAGGCAAGTGGCGCAGGTCAGTAGATCTCTTCCGTCCCGTCCCGATTTATCGGGACGGGTGCGGTTTGTTTTCATAGTTTACAGGTTGAAGGTCCCGAATACCGTCCCCCGACTTGTCGGGGGCGGACCGGGGCTACACTAAAAGAAATTTATATGAAGCCACTTAAACCCATATCGCGCGCGCTGGTTGCCATCGCTGCATTGCTGATGATCAGCGCTTATTTTGTGCCTCTATGGCAAATCCTGATGTGGGCACCACAGTACCCCGAAGGACTGGAGATGGACATCTGGATCAATGATATCAAGGGTGATGTAAAAATTATCAGTGCGCTCAACCACTACATTGGCATGAAGCACATTGAAGTGCAGATGTTCCCCGAGTTTACCTACATGATTTATATCGTTGGGTTTCTTATTGCCTTTGGATTGATTACAGCCTTTGTCAATAAGAGATTCATGTTATGGACGTATGTAATTATACTACTTGCTACAGGCATTGCCGCGTTGGTTGATTTCTGGTTATGGGGATACGACTATGGTCATAATTTGGATCCCACAGCCGCCATTATAGTGCCAGGCATGTCTTATC
>DAOOCD010000302.1:0-3976 GCA_035408225.1 Cyclobacteriaceae bacterium
ACTTTGAAGAAAGCAGTTTGCATTACGGAATTGATTCTTCCGCCCAAGCCTACACTCTTGGCAATTTTGGAAGCATCAATTGCATACACTTTGATTTTCTTCTTCCAGATAGTTTCCTGCATATCTCGAGTAAAGAGGCGGAAAACATTCTCAGGCTTCTGGCTGGTATTAAACAGGAAGGTGCCTCCTTGCGTAATTCCTTCCAGAATGTCGTACTGACCTATATATTGCGGCCGGTGCAGCGCTACGAAATCTACCTTATTTAATAAGTATTCAGATTGTATTGGTTTTTTGCCAAACCGTAAGTGTGAAACTGTATAACCACCTGATTTATTCGAGTCGTATTGGAAATATCCCTGTACAAACAGATCGGTACTTTCGCCAATGATCTTGATGGAGTTTTTATTTGCACTCACGGTTCCATCCGATCCATAGCCCCAGAACTTACAACGAACTATACCCTCCTGTTCTGTATCTATTTCTTCTTTTACAGGGATTGATTTGTGGGTAACATCATCGTTGATGCCTACCGTAAATCCATGCCAGCCATTGTTTTCAAGGTGGTCAAACACAGCCTTTACCATAGAAGGAGTAAACTCTTTGGATGACAACCCATAACGACCGCCAATGATTTGAATCTCAGGACGGGTGCGCAATGCAGCCACCACATCTAAAAAGAGTGGATCGCCTAAGGCTCCAGGTTCTTTAGTACGATCTAGTACAGCAATTTTTTTCACACTGGCCGGAATCACCGACAGGAAATCTTCCAATGCAAAAGGACGATATAGTCTTACTTTAACAGCTCCTACTTTTTCTCCTTTTTTTAATAGATAATTTATAGTCTCTTCAATGGTGTCTATGGATGAGCCCATCGAGATAAGAATTTTGGTGGCCTTGGGATCACCCACGTATTCATAAAGTTTATAATTACGGCCAGTCTTCTTACCAAACAATTCCATGTACTTCTTAATTATACCCGGACAGGCATCATAATACTTGTTCACGGTTTCTCTTCCCTGGAAGTATACATCGGGGTTTTGCGCACCCACCTTGCAAATGGGAGCTTCTGGTTTTAGCGCCAGCTTGCGAAAATCTTCTACGTATTTCATGTCGAGCATCGACTTCAATACATCATATTCAATGGGTACTATCTTTTGTATAGAGTGTGACGTGCGGAAACCATCAAAGAAATGCAAGAATGGGATTCGTGCCTCCAAAGTAGCAAGGTGCGAAACGACAGCAAGATCCTGTGCTTCCTGTACGTTGCCAGAAGAAAGCATCGCAAAGCCAGTTCCACGGGTGGCCATTACATCGGAGTGATCACCAAAAATTGAAAGCGCCTGGCAGGCTAAAGACCGTGCTGAAACGTGAAACACCGTTGGAATCATTTCACCGGCTATCTTAAACATATTGGGCACCATGAGCATCAGCCCCTGCGAGGCCGTAAACGTAGTTGCCATCGCACCACCGGATAGCGCACCATGAATAGCACCTGCTGCACCCGCTTCGGATTGCATCTGCACTACATCTACGCGTTCTCCAAAAATATTTTTCCGACCTTCAGACGACCATGCATCTGCTTTCTCACCCATATCAGAAGAAGGGGTAATGGGATAAATGGCTGCTACTTCGCTGAACGCATAAGCAATATTGGCCACAGCTGAGTTGCCATCGGTGTTAATATAAGCGGTTTGATTTTTCATTGGGCTTTAAATTTAATAGTGGAAAATTAGCCCAAAGGATAGCCCTACGTACTGTCAGTGGTCACCGTTATTTATGATTTTTATCAGCTTTGACTATGACAGGACTCATGACCCTTTGTATCAAAAATTCTTAGTTTTGTTTTAAAACACTGAAAAATGAAAAATATAACGACAATTCTAATAGCTGGCGCATTGGTGCTTATCGTTAGTATAGGTCTTCTGTATGGAGGTATCACATTTTTTCCTGCGCTGATGGATGAGTATTATAACTCTGTATTTCGGTCCAATTCCTTTACTACGGATCTGTTATTCTATGTTCACCCCTTTATTTTAAGCGCTGCTATGTTTTGGTTCTGGGAAATCAGTAAAGAACTTTTTACAGGATCATCCCTGATGAGGGCCTATAAAGTAGGCGTTTCGTACGGCTTGATCGCGATGGTACCTGTGCTTTGGTTAACCTTCAGTGCCATTGATGTTTCGCCCTTAATGGTTTTCACTTGGGTAGCCTATGGCGTTCTGCAGGCATTCATTGCATGTATGGTTTTCGCAAAACGCAATCCCTGAAGTTCCAAAAGTCATAAATCCAAAAACAGCTTTTTGAATGGTTTCGCTCTATATATAATGGAGTAGCGATTATAATGATGTGTTTGTAATAGTTAACACTGACAGCAAGCGCTTTTTTTGGATTCCAAAGCGGGAAAAACCCTCTCTTACATATATTTTAAATTGTGCGCTTTGCGCAAAAGCCTGATAAAAGTCATCATTTGCAATAAGCTATATCATATCCTGTTCCTGATCGTATCGGTTACTTTAACTCATCAAAGACGCAGAAATCATCAGCGTTATTGACATGAGATTATGGAACCCTATTCGCTACTCACCTTCTTTCTTACCGCAGCTGTTTTGGTAGGAGGCGCCATTGCCTTCGCCTATTATGCTGCGCCCAGTTTGCCTGGATTGGTCAAATCAGAACCCTATGAGTGTGGCATTCCCACAGAAGGACCCACCTGGATTCAGTTTCATGTGGGTTATTATTTATATGCCATCATCTACTTAATCTTCGATGTAGAAACCGTGTTCATCTATCCCTGGGCCGTGGTGATGCGCGAAATTGGACTTACTGCATTTATTGAAATACTCATCTTCTTCACCATTCTGGGTTTAGGCTTGCTCTATGCGTGGAAGAAAAATGCACTGACATGGGAATGAGGAATACAAATAGGCAAAGGGCAATAGGCAGTAGGCAAGTAAAAATATAGAATATTTAAAGATGAAACCTGATATAAAATCAATACCCTACGATGAGTTTAACGACAACGAAACGTTGGAGGAACTCAAGAGATCCAGAAGTCCGGTGATCGTTTCTACACTTGATAATATCATCAACTGGGGACGATCTAATTCTGTTTGGCCACTCACTTTCGCAACGAGCTGTTGCGGCATTGAAATGATGGCTACCGGTGCACCCCGGCATGATTTTGCACGCTTTGGCATTGAAGTGTATCGTGCCTCACCACGCCAGGCCGATGTGATTGTAGTGGCTGGAACCATAGTGAAAAAGATGGCGCCTGTGTTGAAAAGACTTTATGATCAGATGGCTGATCCAAAATATGTGATCGCTATGGGCGCTTGTGCTGTTTCAGGTGGTCCGTTCTATTACAACTCCTATTCTGTCGTGCGCGGTGTTGATCAGATCATTCCTGTGGATGTGTACATCCCCGGTTGCCCGCCCCGACCTGAGGCCTTATTATATGGAGTAATGCAATTGCAACGAAAGATTAAAATGCAAACCATCGCGAAAGAGGCTGGCATTGAGTTAATCAGTCATCATATTGATAGTACGACCGCTGATCATTCACGCTATGTTGAGCCCGCTGCTGAAAAACAAGAACCATTAAATGAAGAAGGAGAATGCAAACCGAAGAGCTAACCACCCTGATTACTTCGCTCGCTCCTGATCAAAAACCTGGCATCAGCAAGCAATATCCGGAGTTCATAATTCCGGCAGATAAGATTCACGAAGTAGCGAAGACATTAAAAGAAAATCCACAAACCAAAATGGATTATCTATTCAATCTAACGGCTGCAGATCGCAAAGATGGATTGAATGTAATCTATCATCTTACTTCTACGGAATACCGTCACATTGTTGTGCTGAGAGTCATTCTTGCCGATAAAGAAAATCCGATGGTCGCTACCGTGAGTGATTTATGGAGTGCTGCTGAATACCTCGAACGCGAAGTGTTTGATTTGTTTGGAATCAAATTCGAAAA
>DAOOCD010000303.1:0-3967 GCA_035408225.1 Cyclobacteriaceae bacterium
GTTTGAAGCAATGATAAGCCTGAACCAATGATAAAGAGGCCAACTAATGAGATAGTGTAATTTCTTTCAGTTGCAAAGGTTCCAAAGACAAATGTTCCAATCGCCATTACAAACAACCCAATCGCCATTCCTCTCTTCATTCCAGTTTTTTCTAGGATCCAGGATGAAGGGAGGGCAAGAAAAAAGTAAGCCAGGTAAAATGCAGTGGTGACTAAAAAAGCCTTTGAATCCGTGTCTAATGAAAACGCCAATTTGACAAATGTGATTAAAGGGCCGTTAATCCAGGTGACGAATCCGAAAATGAAGAAAAGTACACCAATGATGCTAATAGACATCAGGTAGCTGGAGGGTTTGTTTTGGGTCATGGTTGAGGTAGTTAGGCTTTCAGAAGTAAACTTCTATTTTTGCAGAGTTTTAATTGGCAGGTAATTACCCACTTTTAATTTATTCAAGCAAATTGAAAAAGGACCAAAAACTTTCTTTACTGGTAATGGCAGCCGGCATGGGCAGCCGGTATGGTGGCATAAAGCAAATTGATGGCTTTGGCCCCAATGGCGAAACCATTATGGACTATTCGCTCTATGATGCGCTCCGGGCTGGCTTTGGTCAGGTGGTGTTTATCGTGCGCGAAGAAATTAAGGAAACCGTAAAGGAGATTTTTCTTCCCAAGTTGCAGGGCAAAGCAGAAGTTCACTTTGTGGTACAATCATTGGAAAAATATGTGCCTGCCCAATACCTGCCCATAGACCGGAAAAAACCATGGGGAACTACACATGCCATGCTTTGTGGAAAGGATGTTATTGATGGTCCGTTTGCGGTTATTAATGCAGATGACTTTTATGGTAAGGAGGCCTTTGAATCGTTGGCTAATTTTTTTAAGAGCGCTCCGGCCAATCACCACGCCATGGTAGGCTACACGTTGCGAAATGTATTATCAGATCACGGAAGCGTATCGCGGGGCGTAGCTACTCCGGATGCGGAAGGGTACCTGAAAAGCATGAAGGAACATACAGTGATCGTGCGCGAAGGAGATAAAATAATCTCCAGGAATGAAGGCAATCAGGAATTAAATGAGAATGTTCAGGTGTCCATGAATTGCTGGGGCTTTCAGGCTGAAGCATTTGACCTTACGGAAAAAATGTTTGTTGAGTTTGTTGAGAAAAACTATCAAAACCCCGCAGCTGAATTTTATATTGCCTTGATGGTGAGTGAACTGATTGAACGAGGTCTTGGTAAGGTTCATATTTTACCGGGCGGAAAAACCTGGTTTGGGGTTACCTATAAAGAGGATAAAGAGGAAGTTTCGCAAAAGATCAAAGACCTTGTGCATCAGGGTGTATATCCATCAAAGCTTTGGTAGTAAATAAAGCAAATAGTAAATAATGTCTGAGGCTTCGATACCGGCTTTAGTTTTAGATGCCTTTGGGTTATCGCCATACACAAGTTATAAGCCGATCGGCTCAGGGCATATTCATCAGACTTACCTCGTGGAAGATGGAAAAAAATTTGTATTGCAGCGTGTAAATAAAAACGTATTTACAAAACCCGAAGTGATTGCAACCAACAATCGAATCGCGGCCAACTATCTCGCTAAAAATTTTCCTGAGTATCTCTTTCCAACTGCGTTGCCGGATAAGAATGGTAGCGAATTGGTGTATGATGTGGAGGGATATCCGTGGCGGGTATATCCACTAATCGAAAATACTATCACGATCGATTTTGTTACTTCCGAAACAGAAGCCTGGGAGGCTGCTTCTGGTTTTGGAAGGCTGACCAGAAATCTGAATGAAATTGACTGCTCGTTATTTAATCCAACGTTAGATCGCTTTCATGACCTGGGTTGGCGTTACCAGCAGTTTGAAGAAGAATTAACGTCAGCTTCTGATCATGTTAAAGAGCAAGTTGCTGAAGAGATTAAACTTGCTATTGATTTTCGTTACCTGGTTAACGAGTACAATCAACTAATCCAAAGTGGCTCGTTGAAACAACGCGTTACACACAACGACACTAAGATTAATAATATTCTTTTCGATAGAAATTCGCACAAAGCAGTATGTGTAATTGACCTTGACACCCTGATGCCTGGCTATTTTATTTATGACCTTGGCGATATGGTGCGTACCTGTGTAAGTCCTGTAAGTGAGGAAGAACGAGATGTTTCGAAAATTACTTTCCGGAAGGAAATTTATGATGCTTTACTAACAGGCTACCTTTCCGAAATGAATTCGAGTATGACGTTGGAAGAACGTAAGGCTATCCCTTTTGCGGGAAAAATGATGACGTACATCATGGCCCTTCGGTTTTTGGCTGATTTTTTACGAGGGAACACGTATTACCACATTACCTATTCCGATCAGAATAAGGTACGCGCCCGCAACCAGCTTTACCTCTTAAAGATTCTTACGGAAGCTCTTCATTAAAATTTTACATCTTGCGATTCCTGGAAACTTGTTCAATTGATTCAAATTAAAATCTATATGCGGAGAATTGTCATTCTTGTTAGCAGTTTATTTTTCACACTTGTCGGATTTGGCCAGGTTAACCCGACTGCTCAAAAGTATGCTTCGACTATTACCGAAGCGGATTTAAAAGAAAATCTTACCATTCTGGCGTCCGATGCGTTGGAAGGCCGTGAAACGGGCACCCGTGGCCAGAAAATGGCTGCAGCTTTTATTGCTAATTATTTTCGCGAACAGGGTTTGATTGCCCCGGTAAACGGTTCTCACTATCAACCGGTGGATCTTTATTCAGCTACACCCGGCACTATTTATATTAAGGCAGGTGATGAGGTGTTTACAAATTTCAAAGATGTAATCTATTATGGTTCGGCCGATAGTAGGGGAGAAGTATCGATGGATGTAGTTTTTGTTGGTAAAGGTACTGATGCAGATTATGCAGGACTTTCGGTAAAAGACAAAGCAGTTGTTTTGTATACCGAATCACTTTCCTTTACTGCGCTGTCAGCCATACGCAAGCCGGTAGCAATGGCTCGTGAAAAGGGAGCGAGCATGGTGTTGGTTGTTTCTTCGACTAAGCAAGAAGATTTTTCTGTTTTTGCTTCCCAACTTCAAAGTTGGTTGTCAGACGGTAATTTGAGTTTAGATAAGCCAGAAGCAACTACTGCGAACAAAGGAATTTTTCTGATCGATCAACGTGTATCTGAAAAAATTTTCAGTACTTCTTTTGCAAAACTTTCCAAGGCTGCTTCTGAATCACCCAAGGTAAAGTCATTGCCAAAACTAAAACAAGGAAAAATTTCTTACCAGGTATCCATGAACGTAAAGGCGGTAAGTTCAGAAAATATAGTAGGGTACCTGGAAGGATCGGACAAAAAAGATGAGCTTGTAATCATCACAGCGCATTATGATCACATCGGGATTAGCCACAGTGCAACCGGAGATAAAATTAATAATGGAGCGGATGATGATGGCTCTGGAACCGTGGCAGTACTGGAGATGGCGCAGGCGTTTGCTCAGGCTAAGAGAGAAGGGAGCGGTCCGCGCAGAAGTATTCTGTTTATGACCGTTACGGGAGAGGAGCAAGGCCTTTTTGGTTCTCAGTATTATGTCGAGCATCCTGTTTTCCCATTAGCCAATACGATTACGGATTTGAATATTGATATGATTGGACGCAGAGATGCCGAGCATGCCGGCAAACCAGATTATGTTTATGTCATCGGATCAGATAAACTTTCTTCTGAATTGCACGAAATCAATGAGCGCAATAACAACGCGTATACGAAGCTGGCATTTGATTATACGTATAATGATGTAAATCATCCTACCAATTTGTATAAGCGTTCCGATCATTGGAATTTTGCAAAGCATGGAATCCCCATCATCTTTTATTTTGACGGAATTCATGAAGATTACCACAAGGTGAGTGATGAAGTGAGTAAGATTGAATTCGATTTACTCGCAAAGCGCGCACAATCATTATTCTATACAGCCTGGGAGCTTGCCAATCG
>DAOOCD010000304.1:0-3963 GCA_035408225.1 Cyclobacteriaceae bacterium
CCATCGCATACCAGTCGAAAATCATGCTTAACTGAGGGTTATCAGCCGAGATCTGGTTTCGAAACGGATCAGCTAAAAAGGCTTTGGTTTGGCGGCTCAACTGCTCGTCAAGTCTGATAGGATCATATGCTTCATTCAGCAATATAGGACACGACTTACTGGCGCAAACCAACGCCATGTGAATGCGCGGTTCATCAAAGCGCTTCCGTAGTTTCTCATGTTCTATGTTGTTGAGATCCAGTTTCTCTTTTCCTATCCTGATAAACTTGATGTCCCAGGGTGTATTGACAAACGGAATCTGAATCCGGCTGCCAATGTCTTTGATGCTTTTGATGGGATAGTATTTGGTGATCAGTTTGATGGTAAAGGCATTGTAGGCATTGATCCAATAGACTATCTGTTCAGACTTTGTCCACGTCTTTTCATCAGGAGGTGTTTTGCTTAGAAGTTCCAGATATTGGTTTAAGGCAACCGTATCCTTGATGAACCCTGTATAATTAACATTACCCTTTGCCGATACATACTTTTTAAGGAGGGCATCAAACAACTTATGCGAGGGTTTATTTTGTGAATTGGCAGTTGTAAAACCAAGAAGGAGTATAACGATCAGAGTTAGGCGTTGCATAACGTTATGTAATCGATGAGTTTTTGGTGGAATCAAAGCCTTCCTAAATTCAATGTCATGTTGAGCTTGTCGAAACATGACACCTTCTTTACGATGTTAGAATTGCACTTAACCTACTTGACTTCAAACTGGGTAGTACCCATCAAATATCCATCAGTATAAATCTCAACCTGGTAGGTGCCTGCAGTATATTCCGATCCTTTATCGTAAACGAAAATCAACTTTTGCCTGGTGTTGTCAAACAGGATTTCCTGGGCTGACGTAAAAAACTCTTCCTTACCATTCAGCATAAAAGTGCCTGAGCCTTTCGTGGTGTCGAAGATTGGCTGTCCGTTTTCATCAATTACCCGGATCAGGATTTTCTTTCCTTCAATCGGAGCTACTTTATTTTCAGCAATGGAAAACTCAACCTTAATCTTCTCAAGTTGCCTTTTGCGGAAAGGCGGTTCCTTTTCTTTTCCTTTTGAATTAACAGAAACCAACGCAATATTTTCCGCTTTGAGCTGCGATGCAATCGCAACTTTAGTAGCCAGTTCTTCTTTGTTCTTGGTCACCCGGTTCAGTGAATCACTCAATACATTTTGCTTTGTCTTCAGGTTTTTGTTTTCACTAAAGAGTTCCTTATTCACAGACTTAAGTTTATCTATTTCATCATCTTTGATTTTCAACAACTCTTCATAGCCCGATAGCCGATCTTTTAATTCTTTAATCGCTTTGGAGTTTCTGGTATTGCTGCGTTTTAATTCAGCCATCACTTCAGACTTGGCTTTTTCCAACTCGGTAATATCACCACCCAGTTTGGCGATCTCTGCAATTTTCTGATCCAGTTCCAATTTCACATCGTTTAAACGCTGCATGGTTGAAGCCAGGTCTTCTTCGGTATTGACCAATTCTTCTTTTACCTCCACCTTTTCCTGATAGTCGAGGTATATTTTAATACTCTGAACAATAACAATTACCGCAAGCACAGCGATGATAATGCCGGCCTTACTGCTTGACTTTTTAGGTTCCGGTGTATTCTTAGTCTCGGGTGTGTTCGGTGTTGTCATGGTTCAAATTTTAAGCCCGTAAAAGTAGGTTTTATTGCAGGCATTACCAACGGTTACATCGACCAGGTGTAATGTTGTCGGTGAAGTGCCGTATCGAAGAATAAGATGCCGCATCGGAATAAATCAACGCTGCCATACACCAAATCATGATGGCTTAACTCTTGCCAGGCGCGTGCCATTTCTTCAGAATGGTAGATGTCATCAAGCACAATAATTCCCTTTTCAGACATGCGTTTGCTTAATAGGGTAAAATACCGCATTGTGGGCTCATACCGATGATTAGCATCCATGAGCGCGAAGTTGATCTTAGCCGGGTTTTGAAGAAAGTCCGGAAGGGTATTATCTAAATTACCCTGAATTAAACGAATGTTTTGGGTATCAAATAATTCAAAATGAGTTAGTGCTATATTAACCAAATCAGGATTGCCTTCAAAAGTAACAACCTGCGCTTGCAAGTCCTTTCCAAGGTAAAGAGTTGTAATACCGGCCGAGGTGCCTAATTCTACTATGGACTTCGCACCCTGATGGCGGACTATACGATAAAGTAATTCACAAAGTGGGGGCGGACTAATACTAGTGGCAGCTACTTTGGATAACAATCGTTTCTCACTGGTAAAGTGCGGTGATCGAGCTCCAAGATCCTGCACGTCTATTTCCATCGTGCTTTGAAGCAACTTTGTTCTTACGTTTTCAATATCTTCAAATCCTCTCATGGGTTTCTTATCCCGGATTACCTTTTCATAAAATTCAAAGAAAAAAGGGGAGTGAATGGAGTGCTCATCTACGACATGAAGCCAATGATTGAGATAGGATTTGATCTGAAAAAACGTAGGCACGGTTAATTCTGAAAATGAAAAGTAAAGATTTTTTTGGTAGGATTAATATATGAATCGCCTGGGGATGCGATTTGAAATATCAATTCAATCGGATAGGAGCCACCATAGTAAATTCAGGAATGAGCACTTCAAATCTTGCACCATTCACAATGCGTTCCATTTGATAGGTTCCAACCATTTTGCCGATACCCGATTTAAGATTACAACCAGAAACATATTGATGACTTTGTCCCGGTTCTAAAACAGGTTGCTGTCCAACAACACCTTCGCCTTCAACTTCGCGCGATTGAAAGCCCGCATCAAAAATGTGCCAGTGCCTTCTCAAAAGCTGAATGGTAAACTCACTCTGGTTTTCAATGGTGATCCGATACGTAAACACATAGTGATATTGACTCGGGCTGGAGTAGGACGGTTGATACTCCGTTTCCACGCTTACCTTGACTCCTTGTGTTATTTCAGCTATCATTCGGGTCAAAAATATGATTTTTTTCTATTTTTCAATCCGGTAACGCCTTTCGTTCACCGAAATATAATTTCATGGTTGCAGACATAAAAATCGCACCTTCCTGGAAAGAAGGGCTTAAGGCAGAGTTTAAAAAGCCCTATTTTATTGAATTAATCGACTTTGTGAAGACGGAATACCGAACTCAAACGGTCTTTCCGCCCGGAAAAGAGATCTTTCGGGCCTTTGACTGTGCCGACTTTGATAAGGTAAAGGTAGTTATCATTGGTCAGGATCCGTACCACGGTCCGGGTCAGGCCAACGGACTCTGTTTTTCTGTACGCGATGGAGTTCCCATGCCCCCGTCCCTCAAAAATATCTTTAAGGAAATTCAAAGCGATCTGGGTAAGCCATTTCCAAAAAGCGGAGACCTGGAGCGGTGGGCCAATCAGGGTGTGTTGCTTCTTAATGCTACCCTCACGGTGCGCGCTTCTTCACCGGGCTCTCATCAAAAAAAAGGCTGGGAAGAATTTACCGATGCCGTAATTAAAGAAATCTCAGACAAAAAAAGCAACGTAGTGTTTCTGCTTTGGGGCGCGTATGCTCAGAAAAAAGGAGAAATCATCGATCGCTCGCGCCACCTGGTATTAATGTCCGCACATCCTTCACCTTTTTCTGCGGATCGCGGTTTCTTCGGCAACAAACACTTCAGCAAAACCAACGAATACCTGAAGAGCAAAGGCTTAAAAGAAATTGATTGGTGATAGCATTCTAAATTAACAGTTGACAATATATTAATTGACAATGTTCAGGTTAATTGTCAACTGTCAATTGACCATTGTCAATTGATTTATCGTATTAATTTAAAGAATCTACTCCACCTGATCTTATTCAGGAAACTTCCATGCTTATCGATGGATAACCAGATAAAGAATCCTTTTCCAACAATGTGATCTTCGGGTACAAATCCCCAATAGCGCGAGTCAAGGGAGTTGTGTCGATTATCACCCA
>DAOOCD010000305.1:0-3962 GCA_035408225.1 Cyclobacteriaceae bacterium
ATGGCCAGTGCCTTGCTTCACATTTTCAATCACTCGTTATATAAGTCACTCTTGTTCTATACAGCAGGCAATGTTTACTATTCAACCCATACCCGAGATCTGGACCGGCTTGGTGGATTGGCCAAAACGATGCCCATCTCTGCCCTCTTCTTTATGGTGGGTGCGCTGGCCATCAGTGCTCTTCCTCCTTTTAACGGCTTTGTATCAGAGTTTCTCTTGTATAAAGCCGTATTTGAAAACATTACTGCCAGCGCGTTTGATGTATCGCTGATTAACCTGGCAGTACTCGTGAGTTTGGTTGTGATTGGAGGACTTTCCGTATTTGCGTTTACTAAAACTTTTGGAATCGCCTTCCTAGGTAGCCGAAGAACTCCCACCCATCATGAAGCAAAAGAAGTGCCTTTCATCATGCGCATATCTGGTTTTATTATTATGCCAATCATGCTTTCTATTTGTCTGTTTCCTGGCTTCTATTTGCCAATAGTATATTCAGTTGCAGGCACATTTACTAATCTGGGTCAATCTGAACTAGTATTAAATAACACCCTTGAAACACTGAACTACATTAGTATTGGCAGTTCAATCTTACTCGTGGTCTTTATCATTATCATGGCTATAAAAAAAGTGATGCAGACAAAGTTATCAATTGCATCAGGCCCTACATGGGGGTGCGGATACACAGCCGGTGACTTTAAACATCAATACACAAGCACTTCGTACATTCATAGCGTGCGCGAATTAGTTGGCCCTCTGGTGGATGTTAAGGGAACTCATACTCTCTTTGAGGAACAAGAAATATTTCCACATCCTCGGCAGTTTTCAACTCAAATGAATGATTTGATTGAAGAGAAAGTGGTAATAAAACCAGTTCACTACATTACTAAAGAATTGCCCAGGGCGGGTTGGGCGCAAACAGGTATGATCAATCATTACCTGGTTTATCCGCTTGCTTTTTTAATCATCATTGGTTTGCTAACTCTTATAGGATTAATGTAATATGATGGTCATACTTTTTAAGATCGCTTTACTCCTGTCCTTCGGAATGTTCTTTGTTCCAAAAAAGTTCAAATACATTCTTGGTCTGGTGCTTCATCTGGTGTTACTTATTTCCAGCACATCGTGGGCCTGGTACGTTTTGAACAATAGCACACTCACAATTGATCTGGGTATAACCACCTGGAGTGGACCTATAAAATTGGTGATTGATCCGTTGAGTGCTTACTTCATGCTGATCATCAATCTGATCTGCTTCTGTGGCATGCTTTACGCTTCGGGTTATTTAAAACCTTATTTGCCAAAAAAGAGATCAGTGTTCATTTCACTACACCTATTTAGTTTTCTATGGTTACACGGTGCTATGCTGCTGGTAGTTTCTATGCAAGATGGAATTGCCTTTTTACTGGCGTGGGAACTTATGTCGTTATTCTCCTTTATCCTTGTAATTTTTGAGGCACAAAAGGAATCCACCTTAAAGACGGGTATTAACTACTTACTGCAAATGCACCTGGGCTTTGCCCTTATCATGTTGGGTTTTCTTATTGCAGCCAATCAAACAGGCGAATTAAGTTTTGCCGGTGTCAACAAATTCTTCTCACTTTCAAGCAACACTCCTTTGTTCCTTGTATTCTTTGCCGGCTTTGGCATTAAAGCAGGATTTATCCCCTTCCATTCCTGGCTTCCACGTGCTCACCCGGCAGCGCCTTCGCATGTATCGGGAGTCATGAGTGGAGTTATGATTAAGATGGGTATCTATGGGATATTCAGAGTCAGTTCGCTTCTGCAGCAGGATCTGCAAACCATAGGTATTATTGTGCTCACTGCAGGTATTGTTTCAGGTTTGTTGGGTGTAATCATGGCTATCATGCAACACGACCTGAAAAAACTATTGGCCTATCACAGTATTGAAAATATCGGAATCATTGGAATTGGAATTGGTGTTGGCATTTTAGGAAAAGCAAATGGTGAAACTTACCTGATGATACTTGGCTGGGGTGGCGCTTTGTTGCATACCCTGAACCATGCATTATTTAAATCACTTCTTTTCTTTACAGCCGGTAACGTTTTCTATGCTACCCATAAGATAAACATGGATCACCTGGGTGGACTGGCTAAAAATATGCGTTACACTTCAGGCGCCTTTTTAATCGGAGCGTTAGCCATCAGCGGAATTCCACCATTCAATGGATTTATTTCGGAGTTTCTGATCTACAATGGAATCATTAATCATATGTCGGACTCAGCTTTTACATCTTCTATTTTCAGTGTTGTTAGTATTCTGAGCTTGGTGTTAATTGGCGGTCTTTGCATTTACTGTTTTACCAAAGCATTTGGCTTAAGTTTTTTAGGCACACGAAGAGCCGAGCATAGCGCACCTGTAGTAGAAGTACCGGCTATTATGCTGGTTCCCGCATTCATCCTTATTCTATGCATGTTGGCGATAGGATTAGCACCTGTATTTTTTGTAAATCAGGTGGTAATCGTTCTTCAAAATCTTACCCAGACTTCATTAACAATTGAACCCTTGTTGTATTCGCTGCGGTCAATCAGCCATGTGAATATTGCCTTGATCATTGTCATCATCACTATAGCCGGATTACGAGCATGGCAACAAAGCCTGGTGAAAGTGGCAAAAGGTCCTACCTGGGGGTGTGGTTATACGGCAGGAGATTTCCGACATCAATATACGCCCACCTCGTATGCCGATAGTTTGCGGGAGTTAACCGATCCGCTTATAGAGTATCATCGCGACTATAAGTCATTTGAAGAAAGTGAGATATTTCCACCACCCAAATCATTCCATACCGAAAATAAAGATCTGGTAGAGGAAAAAACAATTCTAAGCTGGGTTCATTTGATCGTAAATCATTTACCTAAAGCGGGTATTGCTCAATCAGGCCTGATCAATCATTACCTGATTTATCCCATGCTCTTTTTAATGTTGATAGGATTCTTAATAATAATAAACGTTTTGTGATATGCTTGCACTGATTCTAATCCTTGTGTCCGCAGTTTACTTTCCCGGAGTGATTGTAAAAACCAAGGCAATCTTTAGCGGAAGAAAGGGGCCTGGTATTCTTCAACCCTGGTATGATATCTTCAGGCTCTTGAAAAAGGGAAGTGTCTATAGTACTTCGTCCAGTTTTGTTTTTCAGATTGGTGCGCCCATCTATTTGGCTACAGTAATTGTAGCCGCCCTGTTTATTCCATTCGAAGAAAATAATTCAATCATATCCTTTTCAGGGGATTTTGTTCTATTCGCATATCTGTTGGGGTTGGGAAGGTTTATGATTATTGTCAGCGCGTTGGATGTTTCCAGTGGATTTGAAGGAATGGGCGCTAATCGTGAAGCATTCTATTCCATGTTGATGGAGCCAGCCTTTTTCATCTTGTTGGGTTCATTAGCGATGTTCACAGGTTACACCTCCTTTCACGATATTTTTGCATATCTCCATTATAACTCCTACTTCTCATTTATCATTGCAGTTATCGCAGGGTATGTACTGGCCAATATCACGCTGGTAGAAACAAGCCGATTGCCCGTTGATGATCCACTCACTCACCTTGAACTGACGATGGTTCATGAAGTAATGGTTCTTGATCATAGCGGCTTTGATTTGGGAATAATAAAAATTGCCAACAATCTGAAATTCATTCTATTCAGCACCTTGAGTGCAAACTGCCTGATCCCACAATCCATGGGGCTATGGGTGCGTGTCAGCGTCTTTTTAATCATGCAGGTTTTTTTCGCAGCCGGCATTGGCTGGCTCGAATCCTTCCGCGCCCGCAATAAAATGGCCATGAATGCCCAATACATTCTTTCCATTAATGCAGTTGCCCTCATTCTGATTTTCGTTGCGATGATCATAAAAAATAAAATTTAAGCCATGGTTAACTTTCTTATTGTCTTATTCATCATCTCACTGATCTACCTTGCCAAGGTAGAAATGGTTAAAAGCTATTTC
>DAOOCD010000306.1:0-3916 GCA_035408225.1 Cyclobacteriaceae bacterium
GATGGCTAATAAACTAATTCCTGTAAACTGACTGATTTCTCCTAAGGCAGTTAAAGCAAGTAAGCTGATTGCAGCAATGGACCCGCCAATGAGAATAAATGGTTTTCTTCGGCCACCCCAAAACCAAACCTTGTCGCTGATCAGGCCAATTACAACCTGACCAATAATACCCGCAATAGGTCCGGCAGCCCAAACGATACCCACTTCATGTATATCTAACTTGTATTGAGTTGATAAGAGCCAACTCAATGCGGAAATCTGAACACATAAGGCAAAGCCCATTGCAGTGGCTGGCAGACTCAGGATGCCATAAAATGTTGCGCTATAGTTTTTTTGTATTTGTAACATTACCAGGAGATTTCAATTTTCTCATCCATATAATCAGTATAAGTAACTTTAACATTTTCTTCGCCCATCGAGGCTGGTTCGTTAATCGGATCGTATTTTTCTAAGGGCGAGAAGTAGGAGTGAACCAGATTCGTTAGAGGCATCGTAGTACCATTTACTGATATGTCATTCGTGGTGGCGCCATGAAGAACTAATTTAATTTTCCTAAAATGAGGTTTATAATTACCATCACTAGCTGATAGAATCACTTTGTTCTCAGAACCTACCATTTGAATTAATCGCTTCGAACATTTTCCTTGTTGATAGTCAAACGTTTCACCATCGTCACTGTACAGTAAAAAATCACTTGAATTCCTTCCGCAATAAATATGAAGAATTAATTCTTCGTGTTTAATGCCTGTATGCGAGGAAGCAGGTTGCATAGGTAACACACTTCCGGCTTTTACAAATACTGGCAGTTTGTGAATTGGAGATTCGACAATAGTTTCCTGATCACCGTGCCAGATTTTTCCGGTATACACATCATACCAATCACCTTCCGGAAAAAATATTTTCAGAAGATGCTTATTGCTTTCTACCGGTGCAACCAAAATGTTGGGACCAAACAAATACTGATTATGGTACAAACCATTATACACCCTATGATCGTGTGTGTAGTTTATTGCCAATGAGCGTTGCACGGGCATGCCTGTCTGTGAGGCATCGTAAAAAAGAGAATAGATGTATGGCAATAGTTGATATCTGAACTTGATATAATTTCTCGAGATCGATTCTACTTCTTCTCCGTACGACCACGGTTCGCTATCGCGAGTGTTAATCATTGTATGCGCGCGGAAAAAAGGAGATAAGGAAGCTATTGAAATCCATCGTGCGAAAAGTTTGGTATTGGATTCACCTACAAAACCACCGGTATCGTAACCCGCAAAAGCAATTCCTGTAAGCCCCATACTATTTACTAACCGAACGCCTAACAACATGTGTTCATCATAGGCAACGTTATCGCCTGTCCACACTGCAGAGTATCGTTGAACCCCAGAGAAACCTGACCGTGTTAAGTTAAAGGGTCTTTTGCCTTTCAGTAATTTTTTAGTTCCTTCATAGGTGCTGCGGGCCATTTGAAAACCAAAAACATTTCGGCCTCTTCGCATGGTGGCTTTATTGCCTTCAAAATCAAATTCCAAATTTTCTGGCAATGCATTGCCCCACGTGGCGATTTCATTCATGTCATTCCAGAATCCATCTACACCAAGATTTACATAATCCTGAAATTTAGAAGCCCACCATTCACGCGCCACAGGATTTGTGAAGTCAGGAAAGTGACACCACCCCGGCCAAACCTGACCTTGATAGTTTTCACCATCCGGATATTTAAGGAAGATGTTTTTCTTGACGCCATCATCATACGGTTCATAGCCAGGTTCAACTTTTATTCCTGGATCGCACATGATTACTACATGAAAGCCTTGATCTCTTAGGGTTTTCACCAATCCTTTCGGGTCAGCAAAATGTTTTAAGTCCCACGTAAAGATTTTGTATTTGTCCATGTAATGGATGTCAAATACAATTACATCAGCAGGGATGTCTTTCTCACGAAATGTTTTTGCGATGGTGAATACTTCTTTATCCGGATAATAACTATAGCGACACTGTTGAAAACCAATACTCCACAGTGGAGGCATTTCCATGCGACCGGTCAGGTAGGTGTACTGCTGAATAATATCAGCGACACTTTTGCCATGGATGAAATAATAGTTCATCTCACCGGCATCGGCAGAGAAACTAGAGAACCGGTTGTTGGATGCACCGAAGTTGAAAAAAGCTTTGTGAGTATTGTCAAAGAAAATTCCGTATGTAATCTGATTATGTAATCCAATATAGAAGGGCATTGAACAATACAATGGATCAGAACCTGTATGATACGCATAAGCATCAGAGTTCCAGTTTTGATAGGCGGCACCTTTTCTATCCAGCGGCCCGGTCTTTTCTCCCAGCCCGATAAATCGCTCTCCAGATTGTAATTTTTTGTATGTTGATACCTGATCTCCGATCCACGAGGTACCAAACGCATCGTCTTCATTGATTACTTTTCCTTCTGTTGTTTTAAATGAAAACCGAACTGGATTTCTGGTTATAGATAGAAGGGTAGAGGCTGTTTTTAGTATTAGCGTGTCCGATGATTCAGTGAGGTCAAACGCGACAGAAGTTGGTTTGCCAACAACGGAGTAGGAGAAGTCTTCAAACTGATCCTGACAAATACTGACCCGGAAAACGGATTCATTATAAAGTAGAACTCGGAATTTTCCGAAAGTGGTTTCACCAGTCAGGCCACTTAAAGTCTTCGTAAAGGTGATTAGATTGCCAAGGCTTTTACTTGTCACTGATTGAAAGGTGGGCGTCATTGAAAAGATTAAAAGGTTGAGTGGCTAAAGTAAGTCTAATTAGCCTTATCAAACCTAACAATCTGACTTCAAAAATAGCGAAATCGGTTGCGCTATTTCTTCTTAGCCTGCTTCTTGAGTGAAGAGTTGCGGATTATCAATTTTGTCTTTAGGATTTTTGTCTCGGGCTGAGGTTCAAAATCCTCCTTATCCTTCATTTCAATTTGACGGATTAACAGGCGGGCTGCTTCCTGACCCATTTCAAAACCAGGTTGATCAACTGTAGTCAGGGAAGGCTCCATCAATTCACCAAAGAACCAGTTACTAAAGCCTACTATGGCAACATCCTCTGGTATTTTTAGCCCTTTTTCTTTGATCGCCATCATTGAACCCATAGCCATCGGGTCATTATTGGCAAAGATGGCATCAGGAATGATGTTTTGAGATAGCAACTTATTTGTGGCTCTTTTTCCTTCCTCAAATGTGCCCGAAGGACAGTTTACAATCAGACTATCTTTCACTTCCATCTTATTTTCTGTAAGCGCATCGGTATATCCGCGGAAGCGATCAATACTGATGATCAAATTAGGTGCACCGTTTAAATGCGCAATTCGCTTGCAACCTTGTTCGATCAGGTGATTGACTGCCTCTTTGGCACCCGTATAGTCATCTACAATTACTTTGCTGCTGGTTGGGCTATTGTACATGCGATCGTAGAATACAATCGGCACCCCTTTAGAGATGATAGATTCTATGTGATCGAAATTAGTGGTTTCTCTTGATACTGAAAGCAGCATGCCGTCAACACGGCTATTAAAAAGGGCCTTCATATCAGTCATTTCTCTTTGATAGGATTCATTGGACTGTGCCAGAATCACATTATAACCGGCCGTGTAAGCAACATCTTCTATTCCACTGATCACCGTAGAGAAGAAGAAATGGACAATTTCGGGTATTATGACTCCGATTGTATTGGTTTTCCTTTGTCTGAGATTCAGCGCAACTATGTTTGGCTGATAATTGAGTTTTTCAGCAAGCTCATTCACCGCTTTTTTTGTCTGAACACTGATATCAGGATGGTCTTTTAAGGCACGCGAAACCGTAGAAGGTGAAATGCCTAATTCGCGGGCAATATCTTTGATAGTAACCTGATTAAATTTCATGGATGGGGCTTAATTTATGAAAATATC
>DAOOCD010000307.1:0-3900 GCA_035408225.1 Cyclobacteriaceae bacterium
GAACCAAAAATACTTCTCAAAGCCATACCAAACAATCGGTTGTTATATTTTTAAACCTTCTAAATAGACTTGTTGAATCCACATCGTTAAAATGTGAACCAACAGGAACTTGCCAAAAACAAAATCAATTTCATTAATGGCGAAAAAATGAGTTCATCGATCGAAGGGAATCAATTTAGTTAATGGATGATTTCAAGGCTCAATCTCAGCTAATTAGAGATTTTAAGTGAACCCCCTAGGGAATTATTACAAATTTGATAATCAATGACTTATAATGAATAAACGCGTTATGCCTAATTTTCATTTCAAGCTTTGTGACTCTAAAATAGCATGATTGGACGATTCACTAATAGGATTAAATTTACAGCCACAACCATTGAATTTTAGATGTATTTGATTTTCGATACGGAAACCACAGGTCTTCCGCATAATAAGACTGCACCCCTCACCGATCTTGATAACTGGCCCCGACTTGTACAAATCGCCTGGCAACTTCATGATAAAAATGGTAATCTTCTTTCGCAACAAAACTTCATTGTAAAACCCGATGGATTTGATATTCCCTTTAAAGCCGAACAAGTGCATGGTATCTCCACCAAGCGGGCACAGGACGAAGGTTATGAACTGCTTAACGTATTAACGGAGTTAAATAAGGATCTGGCAAAGACTCAATTGCTGGTTGGCCATAATATTGAGTTTGATATTAATATAATCGGAGCCGAGTTAATCCGTCAATCCCTTGATACAGCCTATTTTCTTTCCCTTCAAAAACTCGATACCGGAATTGCTGCTATCGAATTTTGTCAACTGCCTGGTGGCATGGGTGGCAAGCTTAAAATGCCACGACTTTCGGAGCTTCACGAAAAACTTTTTGAGGCAAACTTTGAAGACGCCCATGATGCTTCGTACGATGTTGCTGCAACAGCCCGATCATTTTTTGGACTCATTTCTAAAAAAGTAGTTAATCCTTTCGATGCAACCCCGGTTGATGAAATCGTCTATGAAGAACCCAATCTGAATGCCGGAAATTCTTCAAAGCGTGAAAAGAAAAAAGCAAGTGAATATTCTACAGACGCAATAAAGAAAGATCTTACTGAGAAACCTTTTTGCCATTTGCACCTTCACTCACAGTACTCCGTATTACAAGCGGTGCCCGATGTGAATGAAATTATCGCGAAAGCAAAATCGCAAAGCATGCCAGCGGTGGCGATAACAGACTTTGGCAACATGTATGGAGCCTTCAAATTTGTTAGCGAGGCACTCAAGCATTCCATTAAGCCCATCGTTGGGTGTGAGTTTTACATATCTGAAGAACGTAAAAAACTTAAGTTCACAAAAGATAATCCGGATAAACGATACCATCAGGTGCTACTGGCTAAAAACAAAGTTGGCTATCAAAACCTGGCTAAGCTAAGCTCCATTGGATTTATTGAAGGCCTGTATGGTATTTATCCAAGAGTAGATAAAGAACTTATCAAGCAACATAAAGAAGGAGTCATTGCAACAACCGGTGGTCTTAACAGCGAAATTCCTTATCTTATACTTCATGTGGGCGAGAAACAGGCCGAAGAAGTTTTTGTTTGGTGGCATCAATTATTTGGTTCTGATTTCTATATAGAACTAAACCGGCACGATACCCGGGAAGAAGACCGGGTTAACGAGACCTTGTTAAAGTTTGCTGCCAAACATGGTGTAAAATATTTTGCAGCGAACGAATGCTTTTACTTGGAGAAGGAAGAGTCGAATGCGCACGATGTTTTATTGTGCATCAAAGAAGGTGAATATCAATCTACTCCGATAGGCTCTGGGCGTGGAACGCGTTACGGGCTTCCCAACAATAATTTCTATTTCAAGTCCCAGGAAGAAATGAAATCACTCTTTCATGATCTTCCCGAGTCGATTGAAACGATCAGCGAGATTCTTGAGAAAATAGAAACTTATGAGTTGAAGCGGAACGTGTTACTTCCCAAGTTCACTATACCGAAAGATTTTGCCAGCGAAGATGACTATTTGAAACACCTCACGTATGAAGGTGCCAAGCGAAGGTATCCACAACTAACTGCCGAAATAAAAGAGCGAATTGAGTTTGAATTGGAGACGATCAAGAAAACGGGTTACCCCGGGTACTTTCTTATTGTACAAGATTTCACCGGCAAAGCACGGGAAATGGGAGTTTCTGTTGGCCCAGGTCGTGGCTCTGCGGCAGGTTCGGCTGTAGCTTATTGCATTGGCATTACTAACGTAGATCCTATCGCTTACGATTTACTGTTCGAACGTTTCTTAAATCCCGACCGCGTATCGCTGCCTGATATTGATATTGACTTTGATGATGAAGGGCGAGATAAGGTGTTGAAATATGTGATTGAAAAGTATGGGCATGATCAGGTAGCTCAGATTATCACCTATGGCACGATGGCTGCAAAATCTTCGATCCGGGATTGTGCGCGGGTGATGGAATTACCATTAACTGAAGCCAACAATATGGCTAAGTTAGTACCGGAGCGGCCCGGAACTTCGCTGGAAAAGGCGTTTGAAGAAGTAAAGGAACTGAGTGAAATAAAAAAAGGAAGTGATCTTAAGTCACAGGTACTTAAACAGGCCATCGTACTTGAAGGTTCTCTGCGAAATACCGGGACACATGCCTGTGGAGTAATCATTACCCCTGATGCCCTCACCAATTTTGTTCCGGTCTCCACAGCCAAAGATTCCGACATGCTGGTGACCCAGTTCGACAACAGCGTGGTAGAGAGCGCGGGCATGCTGAAGATGGACTTTTTGGGACTTACTACCCTCACCATCATCAAGACAGCTATCAAAAACATTAAGAAAAGAAAAGGTATTGAGATTGACATTGATAAAATTCCACTGGATGATGTAAAGACCTACCAACTTTATCAGCGGGGTGATACTACGGGCACCTTCCAGTTTGAATCGGATGGGATGCAAAGTTATCTGCGAGGGTTAAAGCCAGATAAGTTTGAGGATTTAATTGCGATGAACGCGCTCTACAGACCCGGCCCGATGGAATATATTCCTGCTTTTATTGCACGTAAGCATGGCCGCGAGCCCATCAAGTACGATCTGCCCGTAATGGAAGAATACCTGAAAGATACTTATGGGATTACTGTGTACCAGGAGCAGGTGATGTTGCTGTCTCAAAAGCTTGCCAACTTCTCTAAAGGCGATGCAGACGTATTGCGTAAAGCAATGGGTAAGAAGCAGAAAGAAGTGCTTGACAAAATGAAGGACAAATTCATCGCAGGGTGTAGAACAAATGGACATGATGAGCGTATCGCGGAAAAAATCTGGAAAGACTGGGAAGCATTTGCACAATATGCCTTCAATAAATCGCACTCTACATGCTATTCTTTAGTAGCCTATCAAACTGCTTACCTGAAAGCAAATTACCCGGCTGATTATATGGCGGCCATCTTAACACATTCTCAAAGCAACCTTGATAACGTAACCTATTTTATTGAAGATTGTCGCAAGCAAGGCATTGAAGTGTTGGGCCCACACGTAAATGAATCGGGTGTTAACTTCGAAGTGAATAAGCAAGGGCAAATTCGGTTTGGGTTAGGCGCTATTAAGGGTGCTGGCGAAGCTGCAGTAGAAGCCATTATTATTGAACGGGATGCACACGGTGTTTATAAAGATATTTTTGATTTCGCCAAACGTTTGAGTCAACGGTCGGTAAACAAAAAAACATTTGAATGTCTTGCCTTATCTGGTGCGTTCGATTGCTTTACCGAATACCATCGCAGGCAATACATCGCGGCAAAAGACGGTGATATGTCTCTTACCGAGAAAGTAATTCGCTATTCGAGCAAGATGCATCAGGAGGCACAAAGTGCCCAGGCAAGTTTATTTGGAGGGTCTACCGGTACACAGATGCCAGCG
>DAOOCD010000308.1:0-3869 GCA_035408225.1 Cyclobacteriaceae bacterium
TATAAAGAACACCATATCCTAAATATGGAAAACAAAAACGGGTTAAGATTTTCATATTAGATCTCCAAGGGAGATTGATGCTATTAAAATGCAGTCTTTAGAAAATACCCCAATACTCCAAAATTCTCAAAACCTTCAATTTTAATTTTTTATATACCCAACATCTTATGGCCACTGAAGCCAAAGAGGTTATCATTTAGCTTTGTCGACTTTGCAAATTTTGCATACTTTGCGATATTTGTATTTATGAGAAGTCAAAAAATTAGGAATGACCTGAGTTGTCGGTTTGAGTAAATACCTGATCTTACAAGATAATGCCCCGCGCCTCCGAATAGGGGCATGTGTTTTTTCCCCACCCTCCCGGTCTATTTTGTAGAGAATTCCGATTTGAATATTATGCTTGAAGTCAATCTTTTACTTGCGATGTACATTAAGCGGCAAATCACTATATTAGCAAGCTACCTGGAGGCAGGAAAAGGGAAGAGGGGAAGGCATGATGAATTGAAGATGTATGTTACTTGCAATTTTATAAAAAGGTTAGATCAAAAGCCTAATCACCTTGAAATCTGGCCAGAACCGCACATGTGTGTTGATATGGTGTGGAATCTTTAGATTATACATGTTATAACACATTGCAATACAATAATTTAAGTCTATAGATTTAGGAGCCCCCAGGATTTCACTTTCAACGAATACCTGCATTTACAGAATAATACCCTGCGCTCCCGAAGGCGAGTGGTCTTTTTTTCCCTACCCTCCCCCCCTTTGTTATTCAGCAAATTTCGCCAGGATTAAACTGATGAAAAATTATCCGGTGTCTATCAGAGTTTCAAAGCAGTCAAAAGTGCGCATTGTGCAAAAAGTGCACTTCATTAGAGCATGATCATCCATTTTCTAATAAAGTAGAAACAAAGAGGAATTTGAGGTGAAAAATGAGTTTTTATGAAATTTTGTATCTCATTTGTACCTTATTCCATCTAACTGACTGATATTCAAATCAAATCACTTTCTGTATTGGAAAGTAACACATCTAGATGGGTTGATGCACCAGATCCAATACCAGATCCACTTTGTCCTACCAACCTTGCTAATTTAAAATTGATTTTAAATTAGCATGGTTTATCATCGGGTACCGTGGAATCAAATAATTAACACTATTTGGATAACTAATTGTTATTCAATGTATTAATGACAATATTCACCCCTTAAGTAAAGCTATAGCTTTACTACAAATGCACTTTGGTCAAGTTATAACTTTACTATACACTTGTATTTGTCAAGTTATAGCTTTACTTTTGTCCGGTTAAAGTCAATCTATAACTTTACTTTATGGGCAAGAAATCCTTACAACTGCAACAGCTAAATGACAAAATGTTGGGCTTTGCTTCATTAAATCAAGCGGCAGTTCCTCCTACCGGATGGATAAAAGCAATTCGTACCGCTTTGGGTATGTCCGGGCAACAACTGGGCAACAAACTGTCTGTGACCAAGCAAGGCATAATGGATTTTGAAAAGCGAGAACAGGACGGATCCATAACCATCAAGGCACTGAGAGAAATAGGCCAGGCTATAGATATGCAACTGGTGTATGGCTTTGTGCCCAATGATGGATCATTGGAGGCATTGATAGAAAAACTGGCTACCGAATTGGCCACTAAAATTGTATTGCGGACAGCGAGTACCATGAATCTCGAAGATCAGGGTATTAGTAAAAAGCGCGTTGAAAAGGCCATAAAAGAGAAGGCAGCAGAAATCAAGAGTGAAATGCCTAAAATGTTATGGGACTAGATCTGGTATACATCGATGGACAAACTCCCCTGGATGAAGATGAAAAGGAAGGCCTACTCATTCCTACCATTGCAACTCGCGGTGAATTAGATGAATTTGAGCAACAGAATATTGAAAAGGCAATTCAATGGGCTATGGGGTGATCCTTCAAGGCAGACTTAGTATTTACTGAGCCCTTTATCCGGAGTGTGCATAAACGGATGTATGGTGATGTGTGGGCTTGGGCTGGCGATTTCCGGAAAACCAATAAGAACATTGGTATTGAGTTTTGGCAAATCCCAATGCAACTCAAACAGCTACTTGATGATGCACGCTTCTGGTATGAAAACAAAACCAACCCTCCGGATGAAATGGCTTTACGATTCAAGCATCTTCTGGTAAGTATCCATTGCTTTTCAAATGTTAATGGCAGGCATAGCCGCTTGATGGCCGATATCATCATCGAGAAAATATACAAACAGCCTGTGTTCAGTTGGGGAGCAGCCAACCTTACAAAGGGTAGTGTTGCACGAAATGAATATCTAAAATCAGTTAAAGCTGCGGACAAGGGTGACTACAGTTTACTGTTGGCCTTTGCACATTCATAAGATAAGAGCCATGAAGGAAGGAGGTTTATACGGAATAGGAGATCATGTGAGAATTACTGAAAAACTGAATTGGTTTGCTAACGGCACGTTGACTGTCGCACAAAAGACAATTTCCAATTAGCCTTCGGACCATTGTGTCGAACTCCCCGGAATTGATTATATTTCTAAAAATTCCAACGTATGAAAACCAAATCCTTCCTACTCTTACTGACCATTTTCAGTTATTTCAGTTGCTCCAATGACTCTGATGACATCATTCCAGGGACAAACCAGGAAATCCAGAGTTCCGTTTTTGTTACGATCAAAGATCCCGCAGGAATTCCTGTGACAGGTGCGCTGATTACTTTAGGCAACTTAACTGGCACGACAGATGAAACCGGGACATATTTTTTCACTCGCGCCATGCTGAGCGGTGATGATTATTTGAAAGTTTCGAAAGCCGGTTATTTCAACGGGTCAAGGCGTTTTTTCACGAAAGGCTCTCCAACACAATTTCTAAAAATCACGCTATTACCTCGGGAGGAAGTTGCGAGCTATACAAGTTCGCATGGGGCATCCTTGTACATAGACTCAAAATCAAGATTGATATTCCCCAATAATGCAGTTGCTCGTCCGGATGGATCACCCTACAATGGGGAGGTGCATGTCATGGCCTATCCAATCTATGGGGACGATCCGCAATTGTCGGACAAAATGCCGGGAGCGTTGATAGGAGAGGATGAATCAGGTAGCACTGTGGTATTAGGTAGCTTCGGAATGATAAATGTAGAATTACAGGCTGACAACGGAGACATCCTACAAATCGCTGAAGGTAAAACAGTGGAAATCGAATTGGCGATAGCGAATAATCAATTGAGCCAGGCACCTGCTACAATTCCGCTTTGGTACTTTGATGAGGAAAAGGGTATTTGGGTGGAGGATGGACTCGCTGAATTACAGGGAAATATCTATGTAGGACAGGTTTCGCATTTTACCCCCTGGAATGTGGATGTCCCTTTGGAATTAGTAAATTGGGAAGCTTCCTTTGTGGACAGTGAAGGCCGCCCTGTGCAAAATGTAGAAGTTTGTCTTTCGGTGGGAGATATCAATGATAAGCGGTGCATCTTCACGGATGCAAGTGGAGCTGTTGCTCATGTTATCCCTGCAAATAGGAAGTTAACCTTGAATGTCTTAAATGATTGCGGTTCTGTTGCACTGAGTGATGAATTGGGTCCATTCACTGATGATATAAAGATGAATCCCAGGGCGTTGACTATCTCGGCCCAGGAGTATGCCACTATCTCAGGGACGGCCTTACAGTGTGATGGAAGTCCGGTCAAGTCAGGGTTTGTGAAGGTGCATACCCCTTTAAACAATTTCATATTTCCCATCACCGGTACGGATGGCCATTTTGAGGGAGGGTATACCTATTGTGCTGGTGATTTCACGACCGTGTATGTATATGATGCAACAAATGATCTCATCAGTCATCCAAGAGCATTCACCTTTGAACGG
>DAOOCD010000309.1:0-3866 GCA_035408225.1 Cyclobacteriaceae bacterium
CTTATAAGGACTATAGCTGGATGATGAATCTGGTAGAAGAGATGATTGAGAAAGTCGCTCTTGATCTACATGGTACTACCGAGGTGAAGGTAGGGGAGAACCTGATCGATTTTAAACGCCCTTGGAAACGCTTTACTATGTATGAAGCAATCCAGCATTTTACAGGAATTGATATTTCGGAAATGGATGAGGCTGCTTTGCGTGAAACGGGTAAGAAACTTCACGTACCTATGGATGCCACCATGGGCAAGGGAAAACTGATTGATCAGATTTTTGGTGAGAAGTGTGAACCAAACCTGATACAACCTACTTTCATTACGGATTATCCATTAGAGATGTCGCCTTTGGCAAAGAAGCACCGAAGCCGTCCGGGGTTGGTTGAGCGATTTGAAGCCATTTGCAACCGCAAGGAAATCTGCAACTCCTTCTCTGAATTGAATGATCCGATTGATCAGCGCGAGCGTTTTGAAGAGCAACTTGAATTAGGAAAGCGGGGCGATGAAGAGGCTATGACGTTGGATGAAGATTTTTTGCGCGCTCTTGAATATGGTATGCCTCCTACGGCTGGCCTGGGTATAGGTATTGATAGACTTTCCATGGTAATGACTAATTCTCCATCGATACAAGATGTTATCTTCTTTCCGCAAATGAAGCCAGAGAAACAGATGGAAGTTAGTACTGATGCTGATTTCGAAGCTATTGGAATTCGTGCTGAGTTGATACCCATTCTTCAGAAACTAGGGTTCACAACGGTCGCGCAGCTTAAGGAAGTGAAAGCAACAAAACTCTTTAACGACATTCCGGGCATGCGCAAGAAACTGAAATTGGATGCAGTTCAGAATCCTACGCTACAGGAGATTGAAGGGTGGTTGAAAGCATAAAGTGATTACCACCTTCTAATTATCAAAGAAATTTCTTTGACGATCCAATTTCAGGTCACTCAGCATGCGCGATTTTACACCGATCGAGAAGTTGTAGGACTGATATCTACCAAAGGGAACCCAGCTAAGGCTTAATTGCCAGCAATGCAGATCGCGGTTAATGCTGATGTTTGTTTGGGTAAATTCTTTACTCTCAAAATCAAAACCTGAATTGTATACGATTTTCCATTTATCGGTCAGCGATAAATCTCCATTGAACCGCATGGCTTGTGTTATGGTTGATTCCTGATTTTCTGAATGCGTATAATTCACATTATAACTTATTCGTAAGTTCCACGGCACAGAAAAATCTACATAGGCATCAGGATTTTGCAGGAGAAATCTCTTGTCGGTTTCAGATGCATCTGAATTTGCAATTTTCTCCCGAATATCAGTGTCCTTTTTTTGACCTTTTGGATTTAGGTTCGTGCTAAACGCAAAGTTAGCTTGGGTAATTCGTCCGATTTTTCCTGTGTTCCACGCGTACCTGCTTATTCTGCGTTCTGAGTAAATCGGATCTTCTTTAGTCTCAGGGTTTCCATAGTCTGTTATAATCTGTCTGTATTCATAGGGATCCAATGTGGCACCAAAATTTAAATTGATCTTATCATTAAGAATATTCGTGTTTGCTGAAAGACCAAAGTTGGCTAGCTTGAAAGAATCTGCTAAAAAATTATAAGAGGTTGCTACCGAAAGTGAATTGAATAATGAAATTTTTCTATCCACTGTATCTTTTGCATTCCGAACTTTCATCTCAACATTATTATTGAGACTCATACCCAAGGCACTGCTTTTTCCAGGGCTTACGGTTCCATAAACGAATCCGTCATGTCGTGATTTTAGCACATCGGTAACATTTCCAGCTCCATCGGTGGTTTTAAAACGTTGGAAATAGTCAAATTTTGGATCACTGAAATCTGGTTGGAAACTATAACTGACTGATGGATTTACAACATGTCGTATCGCCCTAATACTTTTATTTTTATTTTTTGCCACATAGGTGCCATAAATACGAGTAGTGAGACCAACTCCCAGCGAATAATTATAGACACGATTAAACTCAGTTATCTTTCTTGATTTGAAGGTCCGCGTAGAGTCGGTATAACTCCAATCTAACTTTTCGAAATACCAACGGTCATCAAAATTAAAACCTGGACTTAAGGTCAGAAATCTCAACGCCTTGAATGATGTGCTTAGAGGAATATTATGACGAATACCTCGTTTAGCATTTCTAAAAAAAACAGGAAGATTTTCAAAGGTAAAAGGTGCGATACTGTCCTTCGGAAAACCATTTTCATCAACGGCAATATTTCCCAGGTCGTTCGTTATTTGGTTAGTTCCATTCATTGAATACCGAACGTTCAAATTCTGAAGCAACATGCTGTTCTGTGCATTTTTGAAGGGATAAATATTATTGACGTTGAAACTCATATCCGGGAGGGGCATGTCCACCTTTTTAGTTCCCAGGTTCTGGCTATGTCGAAAGTTTACGCCCAAACTGAGCGGTGTGCCTGGAAATGACTTACTGTAGTTAACGCTGGAACTTAGGTTTTGTGTTGTATTGTCAATGCGTCCGGATTGTGGATTTGAATTGACTCCTAAATAGTTGTTGGTGTTAAATGTAGAACTAGCTGCATTTACCGATGCCGAGAATCGACTGCTTCCCTTGGATTGCGGACTATGGTTCCATAACAAACGAAAGTCTTTTGTTTCTGTAGGTGCTTCAATATTATCTGTATTGATGTTGTTAGTAAATGAAAAATTAAAGGCTCCTGAAAAGTGATAGCGTTTATTATAATTGGAGTTTAGGTACAAGGCACTTCCTCCTTTTGAATAAACATCCCCGGTGACGGCTAATTTCACGTATTCATTTATATCAAAAAAATAACCACCGCCTCTCAGAAAAAACCCCCTCCTTTTCTCTTCTCCATATGTAGGGATAATAACTCCAGAGGCACTTTTACGCGGGGATGGGAAAATACCAAATATAAAACCTAGGGGAGTGGGTACATGATTGAGTTCCATATAAAACGGGCCCGATATCATTTTATCACCTGGGATTGCTTTTACTTTCGTAGATATAATCCGGAAATGCGGATCGGCAAGATCACATGTTGTGTATGCATTACCCGTAGTGAATAACTCGTTCTTTTCATTCTTATACACCATTTCACCATGCAGAAATCCATCTCCCTGTTTAGTCACTACTTCTGTAATTTTTGCTTTTCTCGTTTTGAAGTTATAAACCATATCTTTGGTTTCGTATTTCTCCTGACCATTAATGAATATGGGATAACCCACATGCCGGCCAGTAGAATCTACCTGGCTATGGGCAGTTATTGTTGAGGCATTATAGTCAATGACAATTTCTTCGGCCTGAAGTTCTATGAGTCCATACTTAACCTTTGCATCGCCATAGAGTTTTATGATTTTTTGATCGAGATTGGAATTGATGCTATCCCGGGCCGAGTAAAGAATGGTTGTTTCGATGTCACTCTTGGGCGAGTTCTTAACTGAATCGGCCTTTACGGTAACGGTATCCTTTTTGTTAGAGGGGTTTGGGGTGCGAAGCGAATCACTTTTAACGGGCAGCTGGCCAGCCGGAACCCTGATTGGTTTTTCCACTTGGGAATAGCCTATAAAAGAGATGGAAACTAAAAAAAGAGCTAAAATGAAACGTAACACAATACTTACTGGCTCTGATTTGAATTTCAGGAGTTTAGCTTTTAGTGAAAAATTCACAACTTTACGCAAAGTTATTGTAAATACTTCAGACATCGGTAGCACTGTGAAGAATATCGGAATCAAGCTCGTCTTAATAGCAATAACCTTGCTAAATTTTTCCGGTACCCCTCGCCTTGATACCAAGGTAGATGTAATTGTAATTGATGCCGGTCATGGAGGACATGACCCGGGTACCCTGGGTAAAGCCACAAAGGAAAAGGA
>DAOOCD010000310.1:0-3859 GCA_035408225.1 Cyclobacteriaceae bacterium
AGCCGACCATTATCAAGGCCTTGTCAAGACTTGAAAACTGTTGCAGGGTTAGATTGTCCTCCAGGATAACGACCTCACCCAATGTTACTTTTTCTGGATGAAATCCAAGTTTACGTAACTCCTGATCAACGACCAGTATACACCGCTGGCAAACCATGTTTTTGATGTGGAGTGTAGTCATTACTTAAGTATTATTCGCAGGTATAACCGAAAGGCAAAGGTAAAAGTGCCTTGAAAATAATATAATCCGGCCATAATTCTTCTACAAGTTCACAAAGGCGTTTACCTTTACAGCTTTTTAAGCGAACCCCATGGCAGACGAGAAGAGTTTGAATTTTCTGGAAGAAATAGTAGAGAACGATCTGAAGGTCGGGAAATACAAAAATATTATTACACGCTTTCCGCCCGAACCCAATGGGTACCTCCATTTAGGGCACGCGAAAAGTATCTGCCTGAACTTCGGGCTTTCACTAAAGTATGGAGGCAAAACCAATCTGCGCTTTGACGATACCAATCCCGTAACGGAAGAAACCGAGTATGTTGACAGTATAAAGGGTGATGTTCGGTGGCTCGGCTTTGAGTGGGCCAATGAACTATATGCCTCGGATTACTTTGGTGAGTTATATGAGTTTGCTGTAAAATTAATCCGCAAAGGATTAGCCTATGTAGATGATAGTACGAGTGAAGAAATAGCAGCGCAAAAAGGTACCCCCACTCAACCAGGGACTGCTAATGCCTACCGCAATCGTTCGGTAGACGAAAACCTCCAACTATTTGCCGATATGAAAGCCGGTAAGTATCCGGATGGTTCCAAAGTACTGCGAGCCAAAATTGATATGGCGCACACCAACATGCTTATGCGCGACCCGGTATTATATCGGATCAAACATGCACATCATCACCGCACGGGCGATACCTGGTGTGTTTATCCGATGTATGACTTTGCCCACGGCCAAAGTGATTCTATCGAAAATATTACACACAGCATTTGTACACTGGAGTTTGTACCGCATCGTGAACTGTACGATTGGTTTATTGAAAAGCTAGAGATTTATCCGTCTAAACAATATGAGTTTGCCCGCCTCAACATGACCTATACCATGATGAGCAAACGAAAGCTCCTTCAATTGGTAAATGAAAAGCACGTCAGTGGCTGGGACGATCCGCGGATGCCAACATTAAGTGGGGTACGCAGACGCGGTTACACACCGGAAGCTATTCGCGATTTTTGCGATCGGATCGGTGTCGCCAAGCGCGATAATCTGATTGACATCAGTTTACTTGAGTTTTGTGTTCGCGAACATCTGAATAAGATTTCTGCCCGCAGAATGGTGGTCTTCGATCCACTTAAAGTTGTGATCACTAACTACCCGGAAGGTAAAACTGAAGTGATGACGAGCGAGAACTATCCCGAGGACGCAACCGGAAGTGTACGGGAAATGCCCTTTGGACGCGAGATCTATATTGAGCGGGAAGATTTTATGGAAGTACCACCTAAAAAGTATTTCCGTCTGGCACCTGGACAAATGGTACGCCTGAAAAGCGCATATATAATTAGGTGTGACGAACACATCAAAGATGCAGCTGGCAATGTAACTGAACTACGATGCTCCTATGTTCCTGAAAGCCGTAGCGGATCCGACACATCGGGTTTGCAGGTGAAAGGGGTGATTCATTGGGTAAATATTGAGAAATCGATACCCATTGAAGTACGCATGTATGACAGACTCTTTACTGTAGAAGACATGGGCGCACTGGATGATGACTTCCGAAATCATTTAAATCCAAATTCTTTACTGGTACTACCTACAGTATATGCTGAACCCGAAATAGTAAATGCAAAGTTGGGTGAGCACTTTCAGTTTTTACGCATGGGTTACTTCTGCCTTGATCCGGATTCTGCCCCGGGAAAAATTATCTTCAATCGCACAGTCACCTTGCGAGACATGTGGGCGAAGGAAGGCAAGAAATAAGGTAGATCTCTGCTGCTTGATGAATTGAATCCATTACGCTTTGCCTAACCAGCCTAGGTGTGTGTTCTTGAAATTATCAGAATACTTAAGGCCATAGCCAAATATTCTGTCAAAGGAACTGTGCCCAAAAAGAACCACACCAACTAGTGTAATTTCATGAATTATTAAGAAATAGCCTGCCAGATATACAGCGATCGCAAGGCCTTTGTGATGAAATATATTATATGTGAAGGCCCCTATTTTCGGATTTACCAGGTAGCCTAACATGCCGATGTCGGGCAATAGAAACAACGCCCAAAATACCCAGCCTGCAAAAGGTAAATATGAATTAAGATAAATGGCAAGGCCTAGCATGAAGGCCTCTTCAATGCGCAATACACTTTTCATTTGCTTGAATTTTATCTACCGAAATCATCCTGCAGGCGCACGATATCGCTCTCATTTGATGGATTATGAGCATCGGTATGCTGCCAGATTTCTGCTACTACTCCCCAGCCCTCGAGACCTACCAACCTATGGCGCTGACCTTGTCGTAAACGAACAATTTCACCCATTTCTAAAACATGAACAGGTCCCTCAAGATCAGTCTCGCTAGTAACAACGCCTGCTGTGCCGGCTACCAACTTCCAGATTTCAGCCCGCCTGTGATGGTATTGCCACGACAATCTCTTTTTGGCATTAACCACCAGGATTTTTGGACTTAGTTTACCGCTCACCATCAGAGTATTAAAATCAACTTCATGGAAATACTTTTCAGCAAACTGCTGTGCCTGTGATTCATCCAGCACGAAGAACCCGCCCCAGGGTCGATTAAAGTCCTGAGATGCAATGATAAAACCTTCCTGTTTGAGATAGGTACTTATTGAAGTGAACACGGAATCCCTCGTTCCTGTTAACTCTACGGATGCAATAGCTTTCATTCCGTAATTTAGAAATTATAAATCGATTCAATACGCTTTTATAAACGGATTGCGATTGCTTGGTAAATCATTTACTTTTCGCTTTTACCATGACGTCAACCTCAAACACATCAGGAAGTCTTACCCGCCAAATGGGCCTGGTCGGTTTAGCCGCAACCGGTATTTGCTCGATGATCGGAGCCTCGATTCATGTTGTACCGTTCATGATTCAACGCAATGTGCCGGGTATTGGACCTTATGTGTTGCCGGCATTCTTGTTTGCCGCTATCCCCGCTACGCTCGCGGCCTTTGCCTATATTATTTTAGCTTCTGCCATGCCTCGTGCTGGTGGAAGTTATATTTATGCCAGCCGCTCGTTAAGTCCGTACCTCGGCTTTGTGGCCAGCTTTGCTCAATGGTTTGGGTTATCTATTGCTATTGGTGTGGTCTCTTATGTTATCATTCCTTTTCTTCGGGATATTGCAACAGCCTTGCAATGGAATGAGGTTGCTGCTTGGTTAAACACTGGCACTGTTCGGGTAACACTCGCGCTACTTTTTCTTTGGACCTTCGTGTTGGTTAACATTCGTGGAGTAAAGTTGTACGAGCGTACGGTAGTACCGCTCATGTTTTTGATGTTTGGCCTTGGGGCGATTGTTATTGTAACTGGTTTTATCTACAATCAACAAGACTTTGCTCAAGCTGTTCTTGCACGGGAAGGAAGAACGATTGTGGAAACTCCGGCTGAATTTAGCTGGCGAACATTTCTCGCAGGATCAGCACTTTTATTCTCGAGTTTTATTGGTTTCGATTCCATCGCTCAGGCAGGGGGTGAAGCGAAGGATCCATCAAGAGCCTTGCCCCGTGCGATTGGGATAGCCATTGTTACAGTAAGTCTGTTTTATATGCTCTTCACGTTTGCCGTGTATCACACTGTACCCTGGAGCTTTGTAGCTCAAGAGTCGCAAGTAAAAGATGTAACTGCAC
>DAOOCD010000311.1:0-3857 GCA_035408225.1 Cyclobacteriaceae bacterium
TATGGCCCAACCATTTAAATGCCATTGTGGGAGTGATCAATGCCTGGGCACTATTCAAGGTGCTAAGTACTTGTCCGTGGAAAGTCTAAGCAAATATCGGTTTACTGATTTTATCCGGCAAAAGCTGCGTTCAGGTAAGGCGTAATAGCTACATGTAGTATCATTGGACGTAAGATAGTGGTTATAAGGGCCACTTATCTTCGTTTTTTGCCGTCAAGTCTTACTCAATTCCCTCACTACCATCCTAAACTCATTCAAGATCATTGCAGTAGCGCCCCAAACCACTTCTTCCTCAATCTCAAAGTGCGGAGCCAGCATCGGAAACATCTTAGCAGCCAGAATCTCTTTCGTACGCACTGCATCATCAAGCACTAACTGATCCAGCGAACCGTGTAATATTTTTACTACCTCCTTAGGATCAGGGTTGAACTTTGGACTTCCTTTCAGAAAGCCTACTACCGGTGTAACCATAAAGTTACTGGGTATAACAAAAAACTCTGAGAGTGTTCCAAGTATCTCTACTTGCTTTGCAGATACGCCTATCTCCTCTTCAGCTTCGCGTAATGCAGTATCAATAGTACTTTCCCCTGGTTCAGCTTTCCCTCCCGGCAAACTGATCTGTCCGCCATGTGTACCCAGATAGTCAGGACGCTTGGTTAATGGAAACAGGATTTTCCCTTCTTCTTCATACAGTAAAATCAACACACTGCCTGGCTTGGGATGCACCTGATGTTCAAATTTTGGCTTAATAGGTCCGATAGGTGTTGCTCGCAGCGGTTCATGAGCCAGAGGCCCAGGCAAAGGATTATTTAATTGATTAGCAAGCAGTTTATAATCTAACGTCATGATTCATTCACCGAAATAACTGCGCTAAGAACAAGATGATTTTGTATTTTGGTTCTTATTAAGCAAAATTAAAATGAAAGTGACGCGCTTTATAGGCTTGGCCCTATTTCTTTCTCTGGAAGCTTATGGGCAAATTCAGGTAAGTAATAATCAGCGTTACCTGATGACTACTGATGGAAACCCTTTCTTCTGGTTGGGTGATACCGATTGGGAGTTATTTCATCGACTAACCCGCGAAGAAGCGGAAGAGTTTTTAGAGATCAGAAAGCAACAAGGTTTCAACGTAATTCACGCTGTAGCACTGGCAGAATTTAATGGCTTGCGTCAACCCAATCGTTATGGCGACTTGCCACTGATCGATGAAGACCCTACCAAACTGGCAGTAACCCAGGGTACCAATCCGGCCAACGAAGAAGAGTATGATTATTGGGATCATGTCGACTTTATCATCAATCGAATGGCTGATAAAGATATGTATGTTGGCCTGTTACCTACCTGGGGCGATAAAGTAACCCGTATGTGGGGCGAAGGTCCAACTGTGTTTAATGAAGCCAATGCCGAGGTCTATGGCGCTTCGTTGGCAAATCGCTATGCCAACAATTGGAACATTATTTGGATTTTAGGAGGCGACCGGCCTGCATTATATAAAACCAAAGTGGAAGATAAAGAAGTGGAAGTAGATGACCGGCCCATCTGGCGTGCTATGGCTAAAGGTATTGAGTCCGTGTTGGGTGATAAGGCTTTCATTACCTACCACCCTGCCGGGGGATCATACTCAACTTCTGCATTTATTCATACTGAGCCCTGGCTGGATATGAATGCGTTTCAGTCCGGACACGGATCGCGCGAAGCGGATGCCTGGAACTGGGTTATCCGTGATCTTGCGATGAAACCGCAAAAGCCCACGTTGGATATGGAGCCCTGCTATGAAGATCATCCGGTTAATCCGTGGGATGGTAAGTGGACCCGGGAGCGTGGGTACTTCTCTGCCTATGATGTGCGGGCACGAATCTATCGCTCCGTCTTTTCAGGGGCATGCGGAGTTACATATGGTCACCATCAGATCTGGCAATTTTTAAATACCGATTTAAATCCACCAATTAATATTGGTGATACTTTGATCGGCTGGCAAAAGGCCGCAAAGGCCGAAGGTGCCAACCAGATGCAACATCTTAAAAAACTGATGCTGTCACGTCCCTATTTCTCGCTGGTGGCTGATCAGAGTATGATTACATCAGAGAAAGGTACGGGCTATAAAGATCTACTTATTGCCTCCCGGGATGAAAAAGGAACTTTCGGATTTCTCTACTTACCTCAAAATAAACCTGTGACAGTTGATTTAAGTAAAATCACCGGTGACAAGAAATCTATAACCTGGTATGATCCCCGTACGGGAAAGTCAATCAAACATAAGCCCGTAAGTAGTAAAAAGATGGTAACCTTAACGCCACCTAAAGAAGGTACAGATTGGGTTTTAGTTATTGATGATGCTTCGCTCGCCTATCCTAATCCGTCACTTGATAAGTGATGAGATTATCCTACTTCTTGCAGCCTTTTATCAAATCTGCTGTTAGCATCTTATCACCTCTGTCCTCCGACTTCTTGAAAGATACACAAGCAAGACCTGCATTGTCATTATTTAAATAAGCCATGCCCAAATAAAAATAGATCTTATCAACAAACGGATCCATATCGAGCGACTGCTTTAGTAAACGCTCTGCAGATTTATAATCTTTTCGGATCAGGTACAAAATACCTTTGTTGCGATAGGCCCACGCATTATAAGGGTCCATTCCGATGCTCTCGTTAATATCAGCTTCTGCTTTCTCAAGTTCATTCATGCTAAGATAAATAAACCCCCGGTTGTTGATAAAGTAAGGCTGTCGTGGAGAAAGAACCAATGCTTGTTCGACCAACTTCCAGGCTTCCTCATAGTTACCCTTATCCGTTTCAAGCATCGCCAAAGTATTGTAGATGTTGGGCTCATCGGGCTTTCGTTCGGCAGCTTGCATCAATTCAACCCGGGCACGGTCATAGTTTTTAAGGTAATAAAGTACGGTAGCATGATTTACTTGGTAATCAATATTTGCAGTATCTATTGATAGAGCTTTATCGAAAGCATAGAGCGCCTTGTCAAACTCCCGCATTTTGGTATACACAAGTCCTTGCGTGAAATAAACCAACGCAGTATCCGGTTTCATCTTGCTGATCTTATCCAGGTCGTCCAGCGCTTTATAATACTCCTTCAGTTCATAGCTGGTGTTAGCATGATTGAACAGTGCATGAAGAAAGTCAGGTTTGCAGGCGATAGCCTTGTCATAATTTTCAATTGCCAGGTCGTAACGTTGTTGTTCAAAGTAAACTGTACCAAGGTTATTCCAGGCATCTGCAAAACAGTCATCTACTTTTATGGCTTCGCCATAGTAATAACTTGCCTGATCATAATTCCCTTCTTTAAGAGCGAGATTACCCTTAAGTAAAAACTTCTGGAGCCTGGCATCTTTTGAATCGCCACATGCCACTAAAAGCAAAAATATCAACCACTTCTTCATATCAATTAATTAACCCAATGGCCGCAATTTAGTTGATTCAAAATCGTAATTAGTTACGCGAAAAGGGATAAACCTGTCGATAAATTCAACCAAACAGGTATTTAGCGATACCCTTAAACACCAGTTAGCAGGTAAAACTTCTTATTTTATTCTCATAAATTTTGAATAATTGGAAAGTAATCTTTTCCTTTGAGCCATAATTATGAAAAACACTCAAAATATCCACGGCCATCACCATCATGCAAACTGCATGAGTGGCTCGTCTTTGTTTTGATTAACTTCTATACCGAATTAATGAAAGGCTTGCCAAACAACTGGTAGGCCTTTTTTGTTTTATTTATACCTTGAAATTATGAGCACTGTATTACGTATCGCCATTCAAAAATCCGGACGACTTCAGGAAGATTCATTGAAACTACTGAAGGAAAGTGGACTTCAATTCAGCAATGGTCGCGATCA
>DAOOCD010000312.1:0-3857 GCA_035408225.1 Cyclobacteriaceae bacterium
TCTTCATATGGAACCCCTACCGTACGCAAGGCATTAATTTTTGCGGCAGTAAGTTCTTTGTCAATTGTTTGCTCATATAACCATGGGTAAGCGGGCATGATTGATCCGGTACTTACTTCACCAGGCGTGAGCATGTGACGGAAGTGCCAGCTATCAGCATACTTACCACCGGTACGATGTAAATCCGGACCTGTTCGTTTGGATCCCCATAGGAATGGATGATCATATACATATTCACCTGCCTTGGAATACTCGCCCCCTTTAGGGTCATACCGTTGCACCTCTGATCGGAATGGCCTGATCATTTGCGAATGGCAACTAACACAACCTTCGCGGATATAAATATCACGGCCATGCAATTCAAGCGGAGTGTAAGGCTTCACGCTGGCAATGGTTGGTATATTAGACTTGATTAAGAACGTGGGTACCAATTCAATAATTCCACCGATCAAAATAGCAACCAAGGCAAGCGTTGTAAATAAAATTGGCTTGCGCTCAAGTATATGGTGCCAGTAGCCACCGGTAGAGGTTACTTTGGCCAGTGGAGCTACTTCAGCTTCTTCGTTTGCGATGAATTTACCAGCCGCGGCAGTCTTCAATAAATTATACGTCATTATAAAGACGCCAGTCAGGTACAAGGCTCCACCCGTAGCTCGAAGCATATACATAGGTAATATCTGAGTAGTTGTTTCCAGGAAGTTTTGATACTTGAGGAAACCATCGGCTGCAAACTCTTTCCACATCAGGCTTTGTACCACACCGCCTATATACATGGGTAGTGCATAGAATACGATACCAAGTGTTCCAATCCAGAAGTGCAGGTTTGCCAATTTAGATGAATAGAGCTTGGTGTTCCACATGCGTGGGATTAACCAGTACAACATACCGAAAATCAGGAACCCATTCCATCCCAAACCACCTACGTGCACGTGAGCTACAATCCAATCAGTATAGTGTGTGATGGCATTTACGTTCTTCAATGAAAGCAGCGGACCTTCCAGGGTTGCCATACCATAGGCTGTAACGGCTACCACCATGAATTTAAGTACGGCATCTTCGCGTACGCGATCCCAGGCACCACGCAGGGTAAACAAACCATTAAGCATACCGCCCCATGATGGAGCAATCAACATGATGGAGAATACTGTACCCAATGACTGTGCCCAGTCAGGTAATGCTGTATATAACAAGTGGTGCGGACCTGCCCAGATGTAAATAAAAATCAACGACCAGAAGTGAATGATGGATAATCTATATGAATACACTGGGCGATTCGCTGCCTTTGGCAGGAAGTAATACATGATACCCAGAAATGGAGTAGTCAAAAAGAATGCAACCGCGTTGTGGCCATACCACCACTGTACCAAAGCATCCTGAACGCCTGCATAGGCGGAGTAACTTTTAAATAAAGTGACCGGCATCTCGAAAGAGTTAACGATGTGCAATACGGCAACCGTAACAAACGTAGCTATGTAAAACCAGATGGCCACATACATGTGTTGCTCTCTGCGCTTGATGATAGTACCAATCATGTTGATACCAAATACTACCCAAATGAGTGCAATGGCGATATCGATTGGCCATTCAAGTTCTGCATACTCTTTGGAAGTAGTCATACCCAGGGGCAGCGTAATAGCCGCAGCAAGAATGATCAATTGCCAGCCCCAGAAGTGAATCCAGCTGAGTGAGTCATTAAACATGCGGGTTTTAAGCAACCGCTGCATGCTGTAGTACACCCCGGCAAACATGGCATTGCCCACGAAGGCAAAGATCACAGCATTAGTATGCAAGGGCCGGATGCGCCCAAAGGACGTGTACTGTAAATCAAAGTTGAATACCGGGTAAAAAAGTTGAATGGCCGCCAGAAGGCCGACCGTCATGCCCACAATGCCAAAAATGACTGAGGCAATGATAAAGGCTTTGACAATTTTGTTGTCGTAGTGGATTTTTTCGAGTTCCATAGATAAGCGCAGGTTTAGATCTGTTTACAGGGTTTAAAAGTAGAATAAGGCCAATTGGTCGTACATGACTGTAATTAGGGCAAAAGATGACTTTTGTCATAAATGGGGAGCTGATCGTTATCTGATTAATTAAATCAATGATTCCGCAGCCCATTCAGATATCAATAATATTAAAAATTGTTTTGAGTCATGAGCGCGGTCCTGAACAAATTTGAAAAAGAGATTGCGCCTTATATATAGTGATTAGAAAAAAGTACCTCCTATGAAGATTGAAGTACAACCTGCAAGGAGCAGGAAGAGTAGCAGTTACCATGTGTTGATAACCAGGTTGATAAGTTGTGTGATTCTTTTAATAAATTTCTTTTGTACAACAACTATCATGAATTACTTTCATATCACTAAGTTGAATTATCGACAAGGGGATCGACCCCACACCGAAAAACAAAAGATTATTTTCTCCGGAAAATGATTACAAAAAAGCGGAGTGGATAGATTATGTCAGTGGCAGGCTCTCTTCGGAAAGTATGTATTGACATGAAGTTGAGAACGGTTGTTGTGAAATAACCGGGGCAGATTTTACAAGGTCATAAACAGTTTAGGATTGTGCTTCAGCTACGGTTGATGTACAATAGAGACGGGGAAAGTCAAGCAATTGATCTTTCCCCGTTTTTTTATACCCTCATGAGCAGGCCTTGCTCACTATTTCGCGCGAGTGCCAATGACTTCTGCGCCTTTCTTCTAATCATTTCCAGATAAGCAATGGCATCAATTGGTTCTTCGGTAGTTGAGTAAAGTTGTGCACCATCCTCCATCGTAGTTACTTGCTGTATCTCGGCCACTTCAATAAAACTCCACTCCACTTTCCGTTGGCGCTCATCATCAAAGCATCCCTGTTCCAGCCAGCCCAGCACCCGCGCTTTTTCATGAGCCCAGGCTACTTCATCAGCTTTTATCAACCGCCACTGCTCATCAAACTGCGGTGTATGGAAGCCCTCGCCACTAATTACCTGAAAGACCAATTTTGCGATGTACCAATTCATTGTCTGTGGATTGTTGAAATATCTAGTAACTCTTGATTTCAACACCACCGAACATTACAAACCCTGTTACAATTAATTTCTTTCCAGTATACGGACTTTGTGGTGTGTTTCGCTTATCATCAAAGCCGCCTAAAATCGCAGTCACGTCCGATTTCAATTCCCAATTGGATGGCACGATCAATTTCACTCCACCAAAGAGTTGGACCACATCAATCACCACCGTACCTTCAATATCAGCCTGAGTCAAATCAATGTCTGTACCACCAAAGATGCAAGTCGTTTCACCACCTTTGAATTTTTTTGAAAACACTTTCTTTTTAGTGCCCCCAAAGACTGTGGTGATATCGAAATAGTCATCGCCCCCTTCATCATTAGTTATAACGCCATCACCCCATAATGTTTTTCTTGCTTCGCGTTGGGTGGAGCCCATAATAGAGCGCCCCACTATAAATACTCCTACGATTATCACGCCTACCGGAAAAGCATAGCGATCAATATCATATGGAAAGCCTGGAATATCATCAATCATGAAAAATCCACCTACCAGGATTAATACCAGCCAGCCTATGCCTTCAAATTTTTTATTGATACCAATGATCAGACCTAAGGCAATCAAAAAGGTCTTCCATGAAAAAAGCCAACCCGGGAAGTACAGGATATCCATCCGGTCAAGAAGTAAAAAACTTCCGATTGCAAGAATGATAGCGCCTACCCAGAAGCTGCTGCTCATTTTTTTCTTGTCGTTGCTCATAGTGCTTTGTGTTTGTTTACCCAAAATAACGGGGTAATACGTTGCAGGACTATGGCATTTAGGCTATCGCCAGGCAAAAGTCGGTGAAACCGTAGTTTTTGGGGG
>DAOOCD010000313.1:0-1935 GCA_035408225.1 Cyclobacteriaceae bacterium
CTCGCTGCCTACATAACAAAAGATCCCAACAAAAAATAAGATCACATACTTGTTGGCAAGCAACGCTTTAAACCCGCTTCCGATCTCAACCCGTTCGTCCTCTTTCAATTCTACTTTAGGAAATTGGATTAGTGCAACTACTACTATCATGATTACTGTAATGACCGTGAAAATCCAGTACAAGGAAACCCAGGTGAGATCGGCAGGCACAAGGTTATTGAGCAGTTGAATTATAGTGGATGGATTGGTGTCTTTATGTACATGCTGCACGAGATAGGTATAAAGCATGGGACTCAGGAAAGAAGCAGACCCAAAGAAGAGTTGAGCTAATACCGAATTGAAAGCAAAGCGTTCTTCGCCACCCGCTACCCGCAGCAAAGGATTTATGACCACCTGCAACATAGCCATGCCGATACCGATCAAAAATAAAGATGGCAAGGCTATTGAAAACTGTGGGATTAATCCAAAAAGCAATGCGCCTATGAAAGCCAGCGCAAAGGCAACCAGCAATACAGTTTTGCCTGAATATTTTTCCTGCATCAAACCCGCGGGGATCGACATAAAACCATAGGCTACAAAAAAGGAGAACGGCAGAAAGCCGGCAAGCCCTACACGCAAATCGAAACTGTTGATGATGTCGGGAATGAGCGGTCCGAGAATATTGGTAAGAAAAGAAATTACAAAGAAGATTAGCAGAATGAGGACTAAGATGACATTGCTTCGGTTCATAGTGTTTCGTTAACCCTGGTTGACCAACGAACTGGCACCAAGTAGTGTGATGTTTCCATTTTCTGATTGAAGGATCTTTAGTCGGCTCATGGATCCGGGAAAGTGAAACTGCGATGAGATGGTTTTCTTCATGGCCGGTTCGAAAAACGAAAATGCATTTGATATAGAACCTCCGAATACAATGGCTTCCGGATCGTAGGCATACACGACCGACTTGATAAGATCACCTATGTGGGTTCCATATTCAGCCCAGAGGCTGAGAGCACGTTCATCACCGACTTTTGCTCTCTGAAATACTTCAAAGGCGGAAGTCTTATGGATTTCTTCAAAAAAGAAACTGCCACCATAAAATTCAAAGTCCCGGTCGCGGTAGTTGAGGTAACCGATTTCACCGGCTCCACCATTATTACCAGAATAAATTTTGCCATTAATAATTACTCCCGAACCAACCCCGGTGCCCAGCGTGATGCCCACTACATGATTGAGTTCTTTGGCTTTTCCATGCTTTAGTTCGCCCAACGCAAAACAGTTTGCGTCATTCTCAATTTTTACCGGAATGTTAAATTCTTTTTGCAGAATGTTTTGCAACTCTACCCGTTTCCACGAGGGGATATTTACAACATCATACACGATGCCATTTACACTATCCACGATGGAGGGCACTGCAATGCCGATGCCCGTTACCCCTGAAGTAATCAGCGGCTTGATCAACTGAATTAGCTGCCTTAATGTGCTTTCAAGGGAATCTTTTTCGGTAAGTGAAATCTGTTCGCGGGTTACAATCAAATCGCCTTCGCGGATACCCGCGCGAATGTTGGTGCCGCCTAAATCTACTCCTATGGTTGCCATGCAGTAAAAATATCCTTGTTGTACTAATAAAGATAGGGAATAGGGGAAAAGTATGTGCCGATGAACTGATTTATTCTACGGTATCGGGGCTTCAATGAATGAAAAGATTACTATGCTGATTGTACCAAAACAAAAAAAGGTTGACATCGCTGTCAACCTTTTTTCTAATGAACAAATGTTCATTACTTCTTTTTCTTAGCAGCCTTCTTTGCTTTCTTAGCTACTTTCTTTTTAGCGGCCTTCTTTGCTTTTTTTGCCATAGCAATTTTTGTTTAAGTTAAATTATGGATAAATGTAATTCTATACTTTGTCAATTACAACTATTTGCCTGATTGATTTCGTTTATCACTAAAGTAC
>DAOOCD010000313.1:2035-3843 GCA_035408225.1 Cyclobacteriaceae bacterium
ACTGAAGGAAATGGAATTGGCATCAGTTATCTGCGGGTAAGTATTGGAGCTTCTGATCTGGATGAATATGTATTCTCATATGATGATATGCCCATTGGAAAGACCGATCCCACGCTTTCTAAATTTAATCTTGCTTACGATACGCTCTACCTGGTTCCGGTTCTCAAGGAAATTCTCGCCTTGAATCCTGAAATTAAAATTATGAGTAGTCCATGGTCGCCACCTGCGTGGATGAAAACGAACAATCATCCTAAAGGAGGAAGTCTGAAGCCTGAGTATTATGGAGTGTATGCTGATTATTTTGTTAAATACATTCAGTCGATGGCGAAAGCAGGGATACCCATTGATGCTGTTACCATTCAAAACGAACCGGAGAATCCGAAGAATACACCCAGCCTGTTGATGACGGCCCCTGAGCAGAGTGAGTTTATAAAGAAGCACCTGGGTCCGGCTTTCAAAGCAGCAGCTATCAAAACAAAAATTATTTTATTCGATCATAATTGCGATCACCCTGAGTATCCGATAGCCATACTCGATGATGCCGAAACCAAACCTTTTGTTGACGGATCGGCATTTCATATGTACCTGGGGGAGATCACCGCCCTGTCTAAAGTACATGAAGCTCATCCTGATAAAAATCTTTATTTCACCGAACAGTGGACGTGGAGCAAGGGCGAGTTTGGTGGCGACCTGCGCTGGCATGTTAAGAATTTAATTGTGGGCGCGCCTCGCAACTGGAGTCGCAATGTGCTGGAATGGAACCTGGCAGCAGATGAAAATTTTGATCCGCATACAGGCGATGGCGGTTGTGATAGTTGTATGGGGGCGTTAACGATTGGCGATTCAGTGACACGCAACGTTTCGTATTATATTATAGCGCATGCATCTAAGTTTGTGCCACCCGGGTCCGTACGTATTTCTTCAACCTTTGCTGATAACCTGCATAATGTCGCATTTTTGACACCGGAAGGAAAAAAGGTATTGATTGTAGTGAATGATAATGATACAGATAAATCATTTTCAATTCAATATAAAAACGAAATAAGTACATCAACTTTACCCAGGGGTGCGGTAGGCACTTTTGTTTGGAACTAAATTTACAATATGAAAAAACTACCCCTTATTATTCTACTGGTTACGTTGGTTATATCGGTTCAGGCTCAGGACAAGCAGTATATTAATCCGTTTGTCACCAAGCCACCCGGGTATACTCATGTTGTTGTTATTAATGGTCCTGGTAAAACAATTTACATTTCCGGTCAGGTGCCAACGAACGCAGCCGGTGAAATTGTTGGAAAGGGGGACCTGAAACAACAGGTAACGCAGGTTTATGAAAATCTTCAAATTGCATTGAAGGCCACAGGGGCTACCTTTGCAGATGTGGTGAAAATGAATACTTATGTTGTGAACTATAAGCCAGCGGATGTAACCATCATCCGGGAAGTCAGAGCTTTATATCTTCCAAAGGAAAATCCACCAGCCAGTACCTTAGCCGGGGTACAGGCGCTATATCATCCGGATGTTATGATTGAAATTGAAGCCATTGCAGTGATTAAATAGTTTTTTAGAAAGGCGTCTTTCTTTACCTTTGCACGCAATTGAAGCTATTTCAAGATTCCCTTGTCTGCTTGACGCAGTCAGGCAGGGATTATGAAGATGCAGCTTCGATGGAAGGATTAAAGTTGTAGATTTTTAATATAAGAGGAGGTTGGTAGGATATCTTCGTATGATAATGGTTCCGTAGTACAATGGATAGTATTTCAGATTCCGATTCTGAAGATGCAGGTTCGATTCCTGCCGGGACTACC
>DAOOCD010000314.1:0-3840 GCA_035408225.1 Cyclobacteriaceae bacterium
CGACGATGACCTCGGTGTCGGTATTCACATAGGCCTTGTTGGCGATGGTTTCGGGTATTGTTACCTGGTTTATAGTAAACCAATTGGACTTAACCTGGCCGAGTCTGGTGCCGGCATTGCTGGTTAGTATTTTGGCAATGATTGGTGGAAGTTTAGTATGGAAAGATAAGTTACATGTAGATGGTAAAAATTGAAATACATCGTGTTGATCAGGACTTCCGGATGGAAGCCGTTAATGACAAAGGGAACAGTATCATTATGGATGCAGGTGCCTCTGATGGGGGTCATGATTCAGGGTTACGCCCCATGCAGTTGTTATTGGCTGCTATGGGTGGCTGTAGTGCCATTGATCTGATTGGCATATTGAGAAAACAACGCGAACCACTCACGGATTTAAAGATCACCGTTACGGGTGAGCGCGAACAAGGCGTAGTTCCTTCGTTGTATACCGAGGTACATGTTCATTTCCGTTTATTTGGAAATATTAATCAGGATAAAGCAGAAAGGGCAGTTGAACTGTCGGTCGAAAAGTATTGCTCGGTGGCCAAAACACTTGAGAAGACTGCGGTGGTTACACATAGTTTTGAGATTATTAAAAATGTATAATGGAGGAGAGAAATTTTGAAACAGATGCAATTCGTGCCCAAAGCCAACGCACTCCCAATCGTGAACATTCGGTTCCATTATACCTGACTTCGAGCTTTGTATTTGAAGATGCAGAACAAGCGCGCGCATTATTTGCCGATGAGATACCCGGTAATATTTATACCCGCTTCTCTAATCCTAATAACACCGAGTTCATTCAAAAATTATGTTTGTTGGAGGGTACAGAAGATGGTATCGCAACTGCATCAGGTATGGCTGCCATGTATATCAGCATGGCTTCGTTATTAAAATCAGGAGACCATGTGCTCGCCTCTCGGTCTGTATTTGGATCTACCCATCAGATTTTGAATACAATTTTTCCGCGATTTAATATCTCTTACACGTATGCTGATATCGCTGATCCTGCTGCGTGGGAAAGTAAGATCCAGCCGAATACAAAAATGATTTTTGTAGAAACTCCTTCTAATCCCGCATTGGATATAATCGATTTGGAGTGGTTAGGTAAACTTGCAAACAAACACAGGTTGATTTTAAATGTGGACAATTGTTTTGCTACACCGTACCTGCAAAACCCGGCAAAGTGGGGTGCACATCTTGTCACCCATTCAGCTACCAAGTTTATTGATGGCCAGGGTCGTGTAATAGGCGGAGCCGTATTAGGGAAGAAAGAATTAATTAAGGAAGTGCGTTTTTTTGCCCGACATACAGGTCCGTCAATGTCGCCATTTAATGCCTGGATTCTTTCAAAGAGTCTGGAAACATTAGCCGTGCGCATGGACCGGCATTGTCAAAATGCTTTCGAGCTTGCCAGCTATTTACAAACACATTCTGAAGTTTTGAAAGTGAAATATCCGTTCCTGCCATCGCATCCACAACATGCGCTTGCCAAAAAGCAAATGAAGTTGGGTGGTGGTGTAGTTACCTTTGAAATTAAAGGGGGTATTGATCGTGGTCGTAAATTCCTGAACTCACTCAAGATGCTTTCGCACTCGGCTAATTTGGGTGACACGCGTTCTATCGCGACCCACCCTGCATCTACAACACATTCTAAACTAAGCGAAGACGAGCGATTGGCCGTAGGCATTACCCCGGGGCTCGTTCGAGTTTCTGTTGGTTTAGAAAATATGCAGGATATTATTGCTGATATAGAACAGGCAATAAAAGCTAGTGTCTAGTTAATCGGAAAACTTACTTAGTACGTAGGCATACTCGTATCAATCTCTTTGGCCCAGGCAAGAATTCCGCCTTTGAGGTTATACAGATTAGTAAAGCCGTGATTTTTCTCTAACCATTGTACCATGTTGCCACTGCGGGCGCCACTGCGACATTGTACAATTACTTTTTTGTCTTTTGAGATTCGCGCAACAGAATGCGGGATTTCACCTTGCGGAATTAATTCACCTCCCAGGTTGCAGATGTCGTATTCATGTGGTTCGCGAACGTCTATTAATTGAAAGTCCGAATTCTTATCCATCATTTCTTTCAATTCCTGTACTGTCACTTCTTTCATGCTCTTTGTGGGTTTAGTCTGCTCGATTTTACAAAACTCATCATAATTAATCAAAGTTTTTATTGTATCCCGCGATTTTCGATCTGGAATTTTTATCAACGTTGAGTCTAACGTCATAGAATCAAAGATCAGCACCCTTCCAGCCAATGGTTCCCCAAAACCGGTCAGTATTTTAAGTGTTTCATTCGCTTGAATGCAACCGATGATACCGGTTAAAACACCCAGCACTCCACCCTCCTCACAGTTGGGTACAGAGTTAGGATTGGGTGGGTTAGGATAAAAATCCCTGTAGTTGACTCCCAATAAAAAATTAAATACGGCCACCTGGCCTTCATAGCGAAAAACAGATCCATACACCAAAGGTTTGTTCAATAGCACACAGGCATCATTCAATAAATAACGGGTTGGGAAATTATCGGTACAATCAACAATCACTTCGCCATCACTAAGCAACGACAACGCATTGGTAGCAGTTATTCGTTCGCCAATACTTTCAACAATAATAGTTGGATTAAGTCTTTTTATTTTGTGTGCAGCTGTCTCAGCTTTTGATTGGTTTAAATCTTCTGTTGTAAAAAGTACTTGCCTTTGCAGGTTAGAGAGAGACACCAGATCATTATCTATAATTTTAATACGCCCAACTCCAGCGGCAGCCAGATAAAGCAAAACAGGACTCCCCAGTCCACCGGCTCCAACCACAATTACTTTTGAGTTTTTAAGCTTCTGTTGGGCATCTGGTCCAAATTGAGGCAAGACAAAATGTCGGCTATACCGGATTTGTTCATCCTTCGAAAAATTCTGGTCAACTTTATTACCCATTATTCGTAATTTACAATACTCTAAATTTTTATTTGAATATGCGAATTAACTACTCAACCGGAGCAAAATGGGAAGATATTGTAGGCTATTCCAGGGCCGTAAAGATTGGAAACACCTTGGAAATATCAGGCACAGTAGCCACTGATGGTCAACATGTAATTGCCAAGGGAGATTTCTATGGGCAGACTAAATTTATCATTAATAAGATTGAAAAGGTATTGCATCAGGCTGATTTTGAATTGAAAGACGTAGTTCGAACCCGGATTTTTGTGACGGATATTTCCAAATGGGAAGATGTTGGGAAAGCCCATGGCGAATTTTTTAAGGAAATTAAACCGGTAACGAGTATGGTTGAGATCAGCGCGTTAATTGATCCGGATTATTTGGTTGAAATTGAAGTAACTGCTGTTAAGGAATAAAACATTTAGTGTGAGAACAATTCTGACTTTTGGACTTGCTCTACTATTTACACTCGAGGGTACAATTGCCAGCGGCCAGGTTGATCAAATCAAGAGTTCTTCATCATCGAATACAAAAAGTAATTCTTCGCGAAGTAGTGGTGGAGAAGGAGGATCCTCATCGAATTCTGGATTTTTTGCCTATCTCTTTATCGACTTGTTAGGCAATGGATTTGTTCAATGGCAACAGCAGAAGCTTTCCAAAAGGGAAATCAACCCACGGATTGTATCGCTCGAGATTCCACTACAAATTGCAGTTCAACCTTCCAATTATTACCTGATGAATCCCAGGATCAGAGGCAATTGGGGTTTGATCTCCACAGATTTTAGATTGAATTATTTGATTGAGGAAGACATTGATGGCCTCAAAGACCTTACCACCTTTGATTGGCAAATCATTCAATTAAATCTCATTACGGCAAAGAATGTAATTGGTCGGGTAGGGGC
>DAOOCD010000315.1:0-3810 GCA_035408225.1 Cyclobacteriaceae bacterium
ATTAGCGCCAATGTTCTCTCCTACTTTTCCAACTTTCGTACGTCCATAGCCTAAGGCCACACCAACTGTACCTGGAGTTTGTCCAGGCTGAACAAGTGCAGCTACTGAAATCGTTTTTCCATTGGCCGTCAGGTTCACCAATTGTGTTCTTCCCTCTGCATCATTTTCAATACCGAGTTCAGTGGCATCTTTAAGCGCGATAGTTACATAATGATCCCAGGTTGCTTTTGTAATCGGATCTGGTAATTCTTGCAACAAAGGATTGTTTGCCTGCGACCCATTACCTACTCCACAACTTTCATAAATCACTAATTCAAAACCTGAATTAGTTGCTTTATACGTAGAGGCAACGGCAGAAAGCGCGGCTTCAATATTTCCAGTGAAGGAATAGGAAGCAGATTCTCCACTCAATTCATAGACACCATCATACAAGCACTTGTCCCAGAAACTCTGGAAGTCAAGACCTGCACCTGCTTTATAAAAGCGGTTGCTCCAATATTCTTTCAGGAAAGTAAAGTAGTCTGCGTTGGCTTCTCCTGCCCACACCAAAAAGCTTTCCTGCGCCTGACGTGTTTTGAATAATGGCGTAATGGATGGTTGCGACAGACTAAATGAATTTGCTTTTGGTTCCGCATCATTCCACGACTCGAGGAAGTGGTGGTCAGGAGCCATGTAAACGGATGCTGAAGCAGTTTCATCAGGTGTTGTTGATGTTGAAACTGTTAATGAAATATTTTTCAAAGCTGCACCCAGGGCATCTCCTTTCGGATGATCGTAAACCGGGTTGCAATTATAGAAAATCACGCCATCTACTTTTCCTCCTTGCACATCGGCCATGAAGGCAGCCATCTCCTCGTCATTTCCCTGGCGGAAATTGACGGGGGCATTGGGAAGAATAGTAGAACCATAACTGCCCAATAAGTTATTGATCGCATTGACAACAATCTGAACGGATTTGTCATTGGATCCACATACCACAAGAGCCTTACCCGCATTTGCTTTTAATTCTTCCGCTGCCTTCTCAAGATAAGCAATCTTATCAATGCTCTTGGCACCATTGCCAGCAAGAATATTATAGATCTGCGCTACCACCAACCCTTCCTGTGAAGGTTTGATCATAGAACGATAGTCTGCGTTGGCTCCAGTAAGTGAAAGATTAGATTCAAACTGATAAAGGCGTGACATGTCGCGCTTATCTTCTGTAACCTCCCTGTTTACTGCAAATTGTTTTGTGAATTCAATCGGAGATAACCAGGTACCTAAGAAATCGGCACCAATACTCACAATTACTTTGGCCTTACTGAAATCATAGGATGGAATCATGGCAGCACCAAAGGATTCTTTGTTGGCCTTCAGGATTCCGTAATAAGAAATAGGATCGTATTGAATGTGCGTTGTAGTCGGATACTTGGCTTTGAACTTATCGATCGCAGCTTTCGTGCTTGGACTCAAAATAGTATTGCTGACAATCCGGATTTGTCCGCCTTTGGCTGAGATTTCGTTCAGCTTGGCAATTACTTCTGAATCAACAGTTTCCCACTCAGTTGCCTTATCGCTGATCCTCGGTCCGCGCAAGCGGTAATTATCATACAAAGACAAAACGGAAGCCTCTACCTGAGCGCTTGTACCGCCCATGGTAACCTTGGAAAGACTATTGCCCTCAATTTTAATAGGACGACCATCACGTACCTTAACTACAATGCTGCAATAATCACCACCGTTTATATAAGTGGAAGCGTAGTAATTAGGAATGCCAGGATCTGCATCTATTGGCTTATTAATATAAGGTATGGCTTTGCGGATAGGAGCCTCACAGGCTGCCAATGACGCGGCCGCAACGCTAAAACCCATCATCTTCAGAAAGTCTCTGCGCGAATGACCCGGGTCTTCCTGCGTGGCCAGATCCACAAACTCTTTATCGGCATGCTTTACAAAAGCCGGATCGTTTTTAAGTTGCGGTAGTCCTTTCCAGTATGTCTTTTTTGTATTGCTCATAGATTCAAAATCCAGTCGAGGTCAAGTAATATTTTAATAGTGGCACTTAGCACATTCCAACCCACCAATGTCTTCTACCTTCATAGCCTTCTTGCTATTGTGCAGTTCAATCAGTTTATCGTAGTAAGCATTTCCTTTGGTGTTCACATCGGTTTTGCGGTGACAGTCAATACACCAGCCCATAGTCAAGAGCGAGTATTGTTTTACCACTTCCATTTCCTGCACGGGTCCATGACAAGTTTGACAAGCAACGCCTGCCACGTTTACGTGCTGTGAGTGATTGAAATAGGCCAAATCAGGTAAGTTGTGAATGCGAACCCACTCAATAGGTTTTTGCTTTCCGGTATACGATCCAGTAGCAGGATCATAGCCGATGGCCGAATAAATCTTAGCGATTTCCCCTTCCCCTGTGTTAGTGCCAACTTTAATCTGGGTATGACAGTTCATACAGATATTGGCCGAAGGAATATTAGCTTGTTTCCCTTTTAGAGCGCCTGTATGGCAATACTTACATTCGATCTCGTATTGACCCGCATGAATTTTGTGTGAAAAGGCAATCGGCTGCTTGGGCTGGTAATTTTGCTGAATACCAATGGAATACAAACCGTCAATAACAGTTTTGAAGGTAATGGATGCAACTAGAAACACAACCAGGAAAATGAAACCCGAACTGCGAACAAGCGTGCCTAAATTGTATTTAGAGTGAACAATCTCTTTGTCGTTTTCACTGAGGTCTTTCTGATCGAGGTATTTCTTTAACGCATTAATAATGAGCGCCAGAATAACCAAAAGCAACAGGAGGATCACAATCATTCCGATCAGGATGGCATTCAGATAGCCTGCTGGCACTCCCGACTGAGCCCCACCACCCGCGGTAGTGGCTGTAACTGCCGGGGCATCTACCTTTTCGGCTTCAGACTTCACATAAGCAAGAATGCTCATGATCTGATCATCCGTATAGCTGGTAAAAGCCGTCATCTGGCTCTTATTATACTCTTCATAGATTTTAACCGCATAAGCATCTCCGCTGGCAATCACCTTAGCGGGATTGCGCACCCAGGTTTTGATCCAATCAATGGAAGGAACTCTTGTTTCAACTCCGGCCAATGCAGGGCCAACCAACTTTTGCTTTACCCGATGGCATGATTTACAATTACCATTAAATAAAGCCTCCCCAGCGCTGATCACAGCCGGGTCTTTGGAGATTTCCTGTGCGAAAGAATTGAGACTTAGGGTGAGGGAGAATAATACGAGTGTTAGAAACTTAACGGGATCAGACAATCTTTTCTTCATCGTGACGCGTTTAGGGGGATCCGCTTTTTTACGGAATCGCACAAATCTACATGGTGAATGCATTATTTCAAATTTATTTTAATGGGCAGTGGAATTATTTTGGCCTTGTTTAACGAGTCATAAAGACATTCCAAAGACAAAAAATAACTTTGATTACACCTTTCTTTATAGATTCAATTCTTGATAAAACTTTATTTAGAATCAGTTTAAATAATTAGTGGCATAATCATATAAGACTTTACTCTTTAAAAATGACTCCCTTTGAATATGTTAGCGTGCTCATTTCCATTGTCTTAGGGCTCGGAATAACACAAATTGTCTCAGGGGTAGCGGATATTATTCACCAGTGGAACAAAGCGAAACTCTACTGGCCACACCTCATGTGGATAGCTTTTGTTTTCTTTTTGCACATTCAGGAGTGGTGGGTTCTTTATGATCTGCGAACGCTTAGCGAGTGGAAGCTCCCTACTTTTCTTTTCATTATCCTGTACCCGATTAACCTTTTCATCCTTGCCAGAATCC
>DAOOCD010000316.1:0-3794 GCA_035408225.1 Cyclobacteriaceae bacterium
CTATGCCCTTGTTTATGTTTCCCGCAGACAAGAGTTCATCTTAATGCGCATGCGCACAACGACTACGAACATGGGCGTCCGCTCTGGGAAGCCTTGGAAAATGGATTTAATTCTGTGGAGGCAGATGTGCACTTGTATAAGGGGGAGTTTCGTGTAGGCCATAATTTTGCTACGGATCAGTCGCCTACGTTGCAAGAACTGTACTTGATTCCATTAGATAGTCTTATCAGGGCAAACCAGGGTTCTGTTTATGCAGGAGCGCAGCAACCATTTTTTCTCATGATCGATCTCAAAACGAATGGCGAGGAAACCTACCAGGTGCTTAAGAAAATGTTGAACAGGTATGAAAAGCTATTGTGCACAGCCAACGCATGTCCAGTAAAGATTTTCCTTTCAGGTCAGCGACCCTTGAACACAATAGTAAAAGAAGGCTATGCTGGCATCGGGATAGATGGCCGGCCCGATGATCTTGGCAAACAATACCCGATAGAGTTGATGCCGGTGATCAGCGACAATTTCAATTACTGGTCATTCTGGGATGGAAAGAATTCAATCAATGAAAAAGATCTTCAACGTATCAAGACCTTAGCCCAACGGGTACATGCCGAAGGTAGAAAGTTACGATTGTGGGCAATTCCGGATACTGAAATGGCCTGGAAAGTTCTGTTAGACACTGGCGTAGATTTGATCAACACCGATCACCTGCCCGAGTTGAATACTTTTTTAACAAGGAATGGGTTGTAGCATTATGGGAGCCAGGATTTGTTCAATGCAAAATCGTAGCAGGAATTTCCTGAATCGGTTGAATTAAAATGTTGCGATAGAAAACTTCCGCCCCTTCCGATTGCAGTTGAATTTTTCCTTGCTTAAGCGGAGTAAGCGAACCGCCATCGAGTTGACTGGAATGATACAGAATCATGTTCACGACTCCGTTTACAGCATGAACCGCAGTATCGCCTAACGCGTACACCTCTATCGTGTTCCACTCACCGGTAGGTTTTTCAGCATCAGGCATTTTAATACACCGTCTTCCCACTTCTTTATTGGCTTCATTGAAGGTTAACATTTGTCCGGCAGGATCGTATACATATTCGTCATTTTGTTTACGGGCTGGAATTTGAAAGGATCCACCCGCTACACCCCAATAGTCGCCACAATCACCTTCCTGAATTTGAAACTCCTGCGAGCGCATCCAGAATCCATAGTCGGCACCGTGCGGTCCTACAGCATGGTAAAGCAATCCGCTATCGCGCTTTTTATCTTTACGCGGGTGCCAGCGTTGACTGCCCCACTTAAACTGCATTGTGAGGTGATAGTTTTTAAACTCGCGGGTAGTCGAGAGACCACCAAAATTCTCACCTGAAACACGAATGGCTGGTTGCCCATCGGCTTGCACTACACTAAACACCTCGTGCGGATCATTGTTTAATCCACTTACTTGCAGGGTATCGAAATTATTCAGGAGCGTGTCAAACGAAGGTCCGAGGTAGGTGTCCCATCCACTCAGATCGTTTCCATTAAACAAGGGTTCAGGCTTGTTTGAGTTTTGAGTACATGAAAGAGCCAGGTAACTCAAGAGTGCCAGTAATACAGTTCTAATAGTCATATAATGATTGTTTACAGGATCTCAATGATTGCATCGGGGTAGACGCCTTTTGCAGATGTATCAAGGTACTAAGTTTTTGCTCCATTTAAAATGGCTGAATAGTGTTGAGACATCATCAACGAACTTAACTGTGAATCTTAAACTTTGAATTTTGAATTATAGGTTGCCATTGCTTCCCACCCGTTTTGTTAATACTTTACTAATGAATTAACTACTTCATTATGTCACGGTACGTCAGTATGGAGCATCTAAAATTCCTGTTGCAGGAAGTGCATGCGCTTAACGATTTATTTTCGCACAGCAAATTTAATCACCTTGATTGGGAACAGTCGTGGATGATTATCGAAGCGGCAAAGCAACTGGCGGATCGGGACATGGCTCCGTATTTTAAAAGTATGGATGAGCAACCCGCCCGTTATGATGGTAAGGGTGGTGTAATAACGCATCCTCAATTGCGCACGATTATTCGTAACTCGGCAGAGCAAGGCTGGATAGGAGGTGCAGCAACGTTAGAACACGGGGGATTGCAGTTGCCCATGATGGTCTTTAATACTGGTCATCATATTTTCAATGCTGCCAACAATGGTGCCATTGGTTACCTTGGACTTACTGCAGGATCTGCCGCATTAATCAACAGCTTTGGCAACCAGGCACAGCACGATCTGTTTGTTCAAAAAATGTATGCTGGCGAATGGCAAGGCACGATGGCCCTCACCGAACCACAGGCTGGAAGTTCGTTGTCTGATATTACTACCTCAGCAAAACCACTAGCCGATGGATTTTATAAGATCAAGGGCCAGAAGATTTTTATTTCAGGTGGACAACATGAAGTGTGTGAAAATTTTGTACACCTCACATTAGCCCGGATCGAAGGTGCACCAGCCGGGGTAAAGGGAATTTCATTGTTCATCATTCCAAAATTCTGGCCCAATGAAAACGGAAGACTTACAGACAACGATGTATTCTGTGCCGGAGATTTTCAAAAGCTGGGCCAACGGGGGTATGCTACCACGCATTTGGTATTTGGCGACAAAGATTCTTGTAAAGGCTGGCTGGTAGGCGAGCCGCACAAGGGACTTAACTATATGTTTCAAATGATGAATGAAGCGCGTATCAGTGTGGGCATGGGCGCGGCATCTGTAGCGATGGCAGCATACCTGGCAGCACTTGACTACGCGAGTGAGCGGCCGCAGGGAAGATTGGCGAGTGAGAAGGATCCGCTAAAGCCACCTACATTAATTATTAATCACCCGGATGTGCAACGGATGTTGTTAACCCAAAAAGCGATTGTTGAAGGCGGTCTCTCGCTGGCTATGGAATGCAACCTACAGTTTGATCTTGCTCATGCAGCTTCGGGAGATGCTCAACAAGACGCATGGTTGTTATTGGAGATTTTAACACCTATCATAAAAGCCTATGGCTCTGAGCAAGCCAATCGTTCGGCCGCGCTGGCAATCCAAACTCTGGGGGGTTATGGATATACCATGGACTTCCCGGTGCAACAACATTATCGCGATTTAAAAATCTTTACGCTCTATGAAGGGACTACGGGCATTCAGTCACTCGATTTATTAGGACGCAAAGTGCCAATGGAAAAAGGAAAAGCATTGAGCCTGCTGGTAAGCCGGATAAAAGATACAATTACAAAAGCATACGCTCAGAATGCATTTCAAGCACAGGCATCGTTGTTAGAGACCGAAGTAAATCGGATCAATGAAGTACTTAGCCACCTGGGCCGCTTTGCAACAACCGGAGATATAGACCGCTACCTGGCTGATGCCACCGTGTTTATGGAGATGATCAGTTATACCGTGATTGGCTGGCAATGGTTGAAGCAGGCGGTTGTAGCACAAGAACAATTACAAAAGGAAGCTTTTCAACTTCAGGCAAAATCTTTTTACGAGGGAATCATTCACACAGCGAAATTCTATTTCCGTTACGAGCTTCCTCATGCCGAAGCATGCGCTAAAACATTGTTGAATCCCGAATACCTGACGAACCTGAATAAGGAGAACTGGTGATTTGAAGAAATCTATTGCGCATGAAATGCGAATTCCTTTTTGAGGCATTCGGCATTATCTTGAGGCGTAAACGTGGATACACCCCCGACCAGATTCTTCACGTTTGTAAAGCCATGGGTGCTTAATAGATAACTCGCCCGTGGGCTACGGTGGTTATGACTACAGTA
>DAOOCD010000317.1:0-3772 GCA_035408225.1 Cyclobacteriaceae bacterium
CGTTCGCGCCACGGCAGAGATCAAATTAAGCATCCTCATCGTCTTGGCGCGAAAAGTCTTCATTGAATTAAATCAGCAATTTTATCGACCGCATTACCCAGCCCCGCAGGGGTGTTATATGTTAGCCACGGAATTAGTCTGTGGTATAGATTACGGATCCACGATTTTTTTTGTATTGGATCAAATAATTATCAAGGGAGTTATCATACCCCGTAGGGGTTTAATGTTGGTAGCCACGGATGCAATCCGTGGAAATGATACAATACAAAACGTTCGCGCCACGGCAGAGATCAAATTAAGCATCCTCATCGTCTTGGCGCGAAAAACATACATTAAATATAGATCCCAATTCCATGTCCTGAATTAGCTTATTAATCCTGATTTTCCTTCTTACCTTTGACTTCATTTTTCAAGGCCGGGATGAATTTTAGTCACCAACTAGAACGAGACACCATTTTTAAAACCATAGCCCGGGTCGCAAACCGCCTGGATTTACCCGCTTATGTGGTGGGGGGCTATGTGCGCGACCTGTTACTAAACCGCCCTAACAAAGACCTTGATTTTGTGTGCCTCGGCAGTGGCATCCGGCTGGCCGAACAGGTTGCGAAGGAATTAGGCGGAGTTCAGGTAACGGTATTTAAGAACTTCGGTACCGCCATGCTTAAGTTAGAGGATCGCGAGCTGGAATTTGTAGGGGCCCGGAAGGAATCCTATCGGGAAGACTCACGAAAGCCAATAGTTGAGGATGGAACACTGGAAGAAGATCAACTGCGCAGGGACTTTACCATCAACGCGATGGCCATTAGTTTACAGCCTGAAAACTATGGTGAACTCATTGATCCGTTTGGTGGAGTACAACACCTGAAGGAAAAACTGATCAAAACCCCGCTGGATCCGGCAATCACTTTTTCAGATGATCCGCTCCGCATGATGCGGGCTATCCGTTTTGCTTCACAACTCAATTTTGATATTGAGGCCGAGACATTTGAAGCAATCACTAAACAGGCAGATCGCCTTTCGATTGTTTCAATGGAAAGAGTAATTGTAGAATTGAATAAAATTATTTTGTCGCCTGTGCCCTCGTATGGATTCAAACTGCTTTTTCAGTCAGGTTTATTGAAGCAGTTCTTTCCTGAGCTGGTTGCCTTGCATGGCGTAGAATATCAGGACAATAAAGCGCATAAGGATAACTTTTTTCACACGTTGCAGGTGTTGGATAATGTTTCTAAGGTATCAGAAGATCTCTGGTTGAGGTGGGCTGCTATTTTACATGATATCGCGAAGCCTGCCACCAAACGGTTCGACAAGGAAGTAGGCTGGACGTTTCATGGGCATGAAGACAAAGGGGCCCGCATGGTACCCGGTATTTTCCGTAGGCTTAAGTTGCCGATGAATGAGAAAATGCTGTTCGTTCAAAAATTGGTTCGCCTTCATTTGCGTCCGATAGCACTTGTGAAGGAAGTATCCGACTCCGCCATTCGAAGATTGCTTTTCGAAGCCGGAGATGACGTGGAGCAACTCATGAAACTTTGCAAGGCTGATATCACATCCAAGAACAACGACAAGGTTGCGAAGTATCTGCGGAATTTTGAGCAGGTGGAGAAAAAGATGATTGATTTAGAGGCGCGAGACCAGGTGCGGAATTTTCAACCACCTATTTCTGGCGATGAGATTATCAAGCTTTTTAACATTGTTCCTGGCCCGATAATTGGAGAAATTAAAGAGGAAATTAAAGAGGCTATTCTGGAAGGCGTGATTCGCAACGATCGCCAGGAAGCGTATGAACTATTATTGCGAATTGCAAACCGAAAAGGATTAACCCACGAAGTAAACCAGTAATTGAAATGAGAACTATTGTAATTGTTTTTTTAGTCATTAGCCTGAGTGTATCAGTAGCCTACGCGCAAACACAAAAGCAACCTGTTAAAACGGAACCAGCGAAAACACAAACCACGCAAAAGCAAACCCAGCAACCTGTCAAACAACCCGTAAATCCGTTAGCGGAACACTTCTATAAAAAGTATGTAACCGCAATTCAATGGAATGACTACGAGGTAGCAAAAGATGCGCTGTACGATTTGATTATGGAAAATCCTCAAAACGATTCCCTGATTTTTAGTTTGGCCTATTACTACTACGAAAACCAAAAGTATCCTTCGGCCGTGTTGGTATCGCAGCAATTGTTGGCGCGTAATCCTAAAAATATTCCCGCACTCGAGATGTCTGCGGTAGGGTATGAGGTAATGGGAGTTCAGGATCGCTCCTTACAGAATTATGAGAGTTTGTATTTGCTCACAAATAACATCAGTACACTTTATAAAATGTCTTTTTTGCAATTTGATCTCAAGCGGTATGCCGAATGTCTCGCTTCAATCGATGCCTTGTTGGCAAATAAGGAGATAGATACCGTGAAAGTAGCATTTAATGATGTGGAAAATAAACCTAAGGAGTACCCCATGAAAGTACCCGTTCTGAATCTTAAGGGATTGGCCGTGCAGGAACATTTGGGCGATAAAGCAGCCGCCAAAAAGCTGTTTGAGGAGGCACTAGCCATTGCGCCTGATTTTGTTTTAGCCAAGCAGAATCTGGCTAAAGTTAAATAATGCAACCTTTTATTACCTGCCGGGTCTTTGGGGGTAGCTGATTTAGCTTGGAGGCCCAGGCAGTACATATCCATCACGAACTGATTGACCGTTGCCGGCAAGGTGATCGGGATGCGTATTACAGGCTATACAAGCTTTATTCCAGAAGTATGTATAACGTTGGCTACCGGATTGTAAACAATGTGGAGGAAGCGGAGGACGTTCTGCAGGATGCTTTTATAAGCGCGTTTAATAATCTGGAAAGCTATCGGGGAGACTCAACGTTTGGCGCCTGGTTAAAACGAATTGTCATTAACAAGGCAATTAATTATGTAAACAAGCGCAAGCCGGAGCGGTTGCCGGAAGATGAACACTTTGATGTAAAGGAAGAAGAAGAGGTGGATGTGCTCGAGGGCTTTCCATTCACCGTAGAAAAGGTACGGGTAGCCATTGAAGCGCTGCCTGACGGCTATCGTTCGGTACTTTCTTTGTATCTTTTGGAAGGCTATGATCATGGTGAAATTGCGGAGATTTTGGGTATAACCGAATCCACCTCAAAATCACAGTTTAACCGGGCTAAAAAGAAATTAAAAGAACTTTTGGAAGACGGTATTGTATGAAAGATTCACTCAAAAAATTCGTAGACGAACACCGGCAGGAGTTCGATCACCGTGAGCCATCGCCCGATGCATGGTCTCGCATAAAATCCAGTTTGCCAGGTAAGCACATCTCCTTGTGGAATAATGCGATGGTGTGGCGGGTAGCGGCAATAGTATTTTTTGGTCTCTCGGTTTATTTATTCTCCACCCGCACGTTGAATGTACCAACACGTGAATCCGCCCGCCTGCAAGGTGAGTTCTCTGATCTGGAAAGTTTTTACAGCGAGCAAATAGAAGAGAAAGTGGAGTTGATTAGTCATATTCAAAACTTTAGTGATGAAGAACAATTTACGCAAGACCTGGAAAAACTCGAAGCCATGTATCTTGTGCTGAGGGAACAAATGAAATCACATCCCTCCGAAAAGGTAAAAGATGCTCTCATCTTAAATTTATTGGTACGTATCGATCTGCTTAATCAACAAATTGAAACAATTGAAGATTCTAAAAAAACTAAGAGCGAAACAAAAGAATCTTCAGTTTGAAATTCATTTCATAGATTGAGTAGTTGTTCAGCTGAGTAAACGATATCTG
>DAOOCD010000318.1:0-3768 GCA_035408225.1 Cyclobacteriaceae bacterium
GGCATGGTAAAGGAACTAAAACATAGCGCAATTACTGTAGGTGGGTTTGGTGGGCTTGGTACCGCCTTTATCAGTCCATGGTCTACTAATTACCAAACTACAGATGAATATGACGGGGTTGTTCTGACAAGAGGACTGGCTCTTATGGTAGGCATCAACAGCCTGACTGTTGGTTTGGGTGTTGGCTGGGATTATCTCACCGATCGGGATAAAGATATCTGGATCTACCAGAATAAGGCATGGTATGGATTAACTTTGGGCTTAAATATCAATTAGGCCTTCTACTTTTTTAATGAACCGCCCACTCTTTTATAACAGATCAGCCCTGATATTTTTTTGTGTGGCCATCCTTGCCGGATCATCCATTCCTGGTGATCAAATCCCAAAAGGATTTCAATTAACTCCCGACAAACTAATCCATTGTGTTGAATATTTTATTCTGGGTGTTTTGATATACCGATGGCTATTGAGTGAGTTCAGCTTTAACAAAATTCATTTGCTTTTTCTGTTCACCCTCTTGATTGGATCTGCCTTTGGTGCACTTGATGAAAACTACCAACGACTCACCCCAGGCCGTACGCCTGATATCTGGGACTGGGTATTGGACACAATTGGCGCTCTGCTCGCTGCGATCGCTGGTTATTTCATTTGGTCAAGAAAATAAAAAAAGCCCCGATAAATCGAGGCTTTCAATTTTAAGTAGAATGGATAATTACTTAACCTTCTTCTCTAATTCTGTAATTTTTGCTTCTGCTTCTTGCTTACCAAGAGAGAGCGCTTTCTTGTAAAGCTCGATAGCCTCTTTAAGAGTTTCTTTCTTCTTCTTAGGGGCTAACTTCGTGCGATTAGCTGCTTCTTCTACAGCCTGTGCACGAGCGTAGTAACCATCAGCTTCACTTACTTTGCTGGAGATCATAAGCTCCTGAATTTTTGCTTCAATCAAAGCAAGTTCCTGCTGTTTTGCGGTGATCTGTGCTTCTTTATCATTCAATTCAGCTTCCTGCAATCCAACCGTTGTAATCAGGTTAGTATTTTCATTGCGTAACTGATCAACATTCTCATTCAATTGAGCGATTTCTGCATTGCGTGCTTCCAGGTCCGCTTTCAATTTCTTGATGGTAGCCGAAAGCGCGTTGGTATTGCCCTTCGACTTCTTCAAAGATTTTTCAAGATCTTCAATTTTATTTTGAGTGTCCTTAACGTAGTTGTTAATATCCTTCATGCGGGCAGTATAATCATCGTAGGTAGTGCCCTCTACCATATTTACACGGAGTACATTTCTATTTGCATCAATGGAGTCCATCAATACGGTTACTTCCTGCAATGTCTGAGCGAATTGCTGACTAGTTTGCAGTTCATTTTTCAAAGAGTCTACTTGTGATTTTAATTTCTCGGCTTCTCCGCCACAGCTCATCATGACGGCTCCGATAGAACATACGAATAATAGTTTTTTGACCATAACGGTTGTTAGTTTAGTGTTACAAAATTACAGGGTTTACATCGGTAAAGGCTTCAAGAACAAAAAAAAAATTCAAATCAGATGAAATCCTTCGACAACCTGTAAATTGCACCCTTTTTAGAGCCAGAATTCTCTTTAAATGCCCAAATTGATAACCACGCGCACGCGTATTGCAGACCTGGGCAAACCCCGTATCATCGTAATTGGTGGGGGGTTTGGTGGCTTAGAAGTAATTAAAGGACTTCAAGGTGTTAAAGCCCAGGTTGTACTCTTTGATAAGTTCAATCATCATACATTTCAACCCCTTCTTTACCAGGTAGCTACCTCAGGTTTAGAGACCAATTCCATAGTAGCACCCTTCCGAAAATTATTTGGCAATCAGTCTGACTTCTATTTCCGTTTAGGAGAAGTAAAAAATATCAAACCTGAGGAAAACTACATTGAGACTTCCATTGGGGGTGTTAAGTACGATTATCTTGTTATTGCTACGGGAGCGGTGACAAATTTCTATGGAATGAGCGAAGTGGAGAAAAATTCTTCATCGATGAAGAATATTGTTGATGCCACCAAGTTGAGAAACAAAATCATCCGCCAATTAGAATACGCCTTGCTCACAGAAGATCAGGAGGTGATGAATAGTTTGATGGACTTTGTAATTGTAGGCGGTGGCCCCACGGGTGTTGAGTTATCCGGAGCGCTTACCGAGTTGAAAAAAAATGTTTTTCCAAAAGATTACAAGGAATTGGATATGCGCCAGATGGACATTCATCTGATAGAAGCCTCCCCGCGCCTTTTGAATGGTATGTCGACACAAGCTGGTGAAAAAGCGCTAGAGTTTTTGACTGAGATGGGTGTAAAGGTACACTTGAATGCCGCTGTAAAATCATACGATGGGTACGAAGTCGTTCTTAGTACCGGAGAAAAATTAATTTCAAAATCCTTAATCTGGGCAGCAGGTGTTAAGGGAAATCCCATTGAAGGAATAAACCCTGAATTGATTACACGTGGAAATCGCTTACTGGTAGATGAGTTTAGCCGGGTAAAAGGGTATGAAAACATATTTGCTATTGGTGATGTGGCCCTGATGGAGGGTGATATAAAATCCCCGAAAGGACACCCTATGATGGCACCTCCGGCCCAGCAACAAGGAAGATTATTGGCGAATAATCTTACTAATCTCATCAACAAAAAACCATTAAAGCCTTTTCGTTATTTTGATAAAGGATCGATGGCTACTATTGGACGACATAAGGCCGTGGTGGATATGAAGGGCATTCGCTTCCAGGGATTTTTTGCCTGGTATGTATGGATGTTTGTTCACCTGATGTCAATAGTTGGATTTCGGAATAAAGTGTTTACCTTTTTCAGCTGGATGTGGAATTACTTTTCTTACGATCGAAGTAATCGTTTGATTATAGGTCGCAATGAAGAAAAACTAAATCAGGAAGAACTGAGCAAGCAAAGCGTGTGATGGATTCATTAAAAGATTCACGTCTTCATAAGTTATCAGCAGCCGGAGTATTGGTCGCGATGGGTATCATCTACGGAGATATTGGTACATCTCCAATATATACACTTCGATTTATTGTTGGAGAACATGTAATTACAGAAGACCTTATTTTGGGTGGCTTGTCATGCGTTTTTTGGACACTTACACTGATTACATCAATCAAATACATTTACCTGGCCCTGAATGCCGACAATAAAGGAGAAGGTGGAATCTTTGCCCTTTATGCATTAGTAAGAAGATATAAAGCCCAGTGGGTTATTTTTCCTGCCATTATTGGTTGTTGTACCCTGATTGCTGATGGCTTTATCACACCGGCCATTAGCGTTACTTCCGCGATTGAAGGGTTGCGTTCTCTTAACCCAAATATCTCAGAGCAAACCATCATAACAATAGTAATCGCCATCCTATTAGGACTGTTTATCTTCCAGCAATTTGGAAGCAGCGTAGTAGGCAAAACTTTTGGACCGGTAATGCTGATTTGGTTTTTATTCATTGGCTCCATTGGTATGTTTCACCTTGCAGGAAACTTATCTGTGCTAAAGGCTTTAAACCCTGTTTATGCCTATGGATTATTAGTGAAGTATCCGGGTGGATTTTGGATTTTGGGTGCCGTGTTTCTGTGTACCACTGGGGCAGAAGCACTGTATTCTGATTTAGGACACTGCGGAAAATCTAATATCAGAGCGGGCTGGGGTTTTGTAAAAATCTGCTTGTTGATGAGTTACTTCGGACAAGGTGCCTGGTTGCTTGAACATCAGGGAACTACTTTGGATGGTGCAATACCTTTCTTTGAAATTAT
>DAOOCD010000319.1:0-3741 GCA_035408225.1 Cyclobacteriaceae bacterium
AAGGTCACAGGATCATTGCTACTAATCTTAAAAAGGTTTTTGAGAAACTGATTTAGATTTAGGCTTAGGCGTCTGACCGCTTAAAGCGGTCTGACGCCTGAAAATAAAGGCGAATTCGGCAAAGGCATGACAGGAATGACGTTCCTTATTTTATTGAGGAGTCTTCAAATCCTTACTGATTAGCTCCACCCAAAGCGTATACATTTTCCCAGACGGATGCAACCCATCCGCTGCTACCAGCGTGGGGTCATCAAGTCCTTTTCGGGAGATATCCGTGATGTTGAAATAAACAATCTTGTACTTATCCGCGATGCGTTTATTGATCTGATTGAATTCATTAATCTGTGGTGTGATTGTTTCCTGTTTGGGTTTACCAAATGGAGTGTACCCATAATCTGGAATGGAAACCACAAACACATTCTTGCTTTTTCCTTTTGCCAGTTGAATAGCGGTCTTCAATAAATCCTCAAACTCAATTTCATATTGGGCTGCCGACTTACCCTGATATTGGTTGTTAACTCCAATAAGAAGAGAAACGAGATCATACTCATTCTTAAGATTGGCCGACTTAATCGCACCGTTCAGATCATCCGTACGCCAACCCGTAGTGGCAATTATCCTGGGGTTAGGAATTTTAAATTTCTGAGCCAGCTGATTAGGCCAGCGTTCGGCTTCGGCAACACTCTCACCAATAGTATACGAATCGCCTAACGCGAGGTACTTAAACTCTTTCTTTTGCATAGGAAGAAAAAGGCTGAAGATTAGTAGATAACTTATCACACATTTACAGAGTTAGTCACAGTGATTTCAAATAAACCCAAAAAGTCATTAGACTTTTTGCACTACGTGCTGACGATTGAAAATGAAGGAGTTGAAGTTTGATTCTGAAAGTAGTGTTCCTTCATTTTCAATGTCAGGTCTGATGACTCCTACAGTCGTATCAGACTCGTAGGAGGTTAATCCTGACAATCCTGACGCTTGCTGTCAGGATTCGTCATTTATTTCAGATTCATCTTAATTTCTAATGATAATTCCGGGATAAAGTTGGTAATATTAATCCAATAAATGAAAAAATGAAATCTATCATCGTCTGCTTAGTTCTGATCACCTTCCTCTTTTCTTCAAGCGCCTTAAGTCAAACCTACTCTTTACAAAATTGTGAGGTTACGGTAAAATCCTCCTTTCGGGGATTGTCAGTAGTGGATGATAGCGTTGTGTGGGTGAGTGGCAGCAATGGTTGGATTGGGCGAAGTACCGATGGAGCACGGAATTGGAAATTCAATCAGGTGACTGGCTTTGAAAAACTTGATTTCCGTTCGCTCTATGGGTTCGATTCAAAGCGAGCCATTATCGCCAATGCCGGTTCGCCTGCACACATTCTTCAAACAACCGATGGCGGAAACACCTGGCAATTAGTTTATCAAAATAATCACCCCGATGCCTTCTTTGATGGCGTTAGTTTTTGGAATGAGCGTGAAGGAATGATTTATGGCGATCCGATTCAGGGGCGCATGCTATTACTGATCACGAAGGATGGCGGTAGAACCTGGAATGAATTGCCTGAAAGTCAACGACCAATATTAAAGGGTGGTGAAGCTTCCTTCGCTGCCAGCGGAACGGGTATTCGCTGTTACGACAAATCAACTGTTATAATCTCTACCGGTGGAAAAGTTTCCCGTCTTTTTACATCCGCTAATTCAGGAAAGTCCTGGAAAATTGTTGCTCCCCCCATTATACAAGGAGAAAGCAGCACTGGAATTTTCTCTGTTGCTTTTCGGGATAAAAAGAACGGGGTGGTAGTTGGCGGTGATTTTCAAAAGGACTCTTTAAATGTGAAGCATATTCTTCTTACGAAGGATGCCGGAAAAACCTGGACTCAGCCAATCTCCCCTACCCTCGGCTATCGCGAGTGCGTAGAATACATTTCTAGCAATGTATTAATCGCAACCGGACCTTCAGGGACTGACATTTCCTACAATGAAGGAAATGACTGGCAATCACTCTCCGATGAAAAAGGATTTCATGCAGTGCGTAAAGCGCGCAAGGGGAAATTGGTGGTTATTACCGGAAGTGGAAGGATTAGTCGAGTAAAGAATTAACAGCCTATTCGCCAGACTTAAGGTTACGAATTAAGAAAAATAGTTAAGACATGAATATCAAATTCTTTATTGCCTTTAGTTTACTGTTGATCGGCTGCTCAAATCCGCAGTTGCAAAAAAACATTCCTGACGAAAAGGTTCTAAGTATTGAGCAAGCTTCGAATGAATTTATCAATCCACCCGACTCATTCAGGCCGGGCGCTTTTTGGTGCTGGCTGAATGGAAATATGTCAGCCGCAGCGATTACCCGCGATCTGGAAGCTATGAAGGCCAAGGGAATAAACAGGGCGGAAATCTGGGATGTGGCAGCCATTCGAGATCCATCATTTATTCCGGCCGGAGGCAAATTTCTTGGAGACGAATCTGTTGCCCTTATTAAACATGCAATAGCAGAAGGCAAAAGATTAAAAATGAGTATTGGCATTGTTGCCTCAAGCGGGTGGAATGCCGGTGGATCATGGGTTACGCCTGATTGGGCTTCGAAGAATCTCTATTTCTCACAAGTTGAGGTAACAGGTCCGAAAGCGATCACTATAGATCTGCCCTTTCCAAAATTCCCGGAAGGTTGCCCCATGAAGGACAAGGTCACTCCCGTTTTTTATAAAGACGTTTCTGTGCTTGCTGTTCCTGCTAACGAGGAAAAGACTATCGATGATGTTTCGCGTGTCATTAGCCTTACCCCATTTTTTAAGGATGGTAAATTGGTATGGGAAGTTCCGGCAGGAAACTGGACCATACTTCGATTTGTATGTTCAAATAATGGCCAGCAGTTAATTGTTCCTTCACCAAATTCAAATGGACTTTTTATAGATTTCTTCGATCCGCAAGCCACCATCCGTCATTTAAAATACTTTATGGATCGGCTTGGTGTAACTCCTGAAAATTCTGCAGAAGCTGGGTTGTCTTATTTTGAATTCGACAGCATGGAACTTTCGGAAGGCACTCCCTGGACCGATTCGTTCCCAGCTATTTTTAAAGAGCGACAGGGTTATGAAATTGAAAAATACCTGCCCGTACTGGCCGGATGGGACATCAAGAACAGTACAGAACGTTTTCGATACGATTTCAAACAAACGGTTAGCGATCAACTTATTTATTCTCATTATCAAACCGGCACTGAATTTCTCAAGAAGTACAATGCGCAATTGGTTTCTGAATCGGGGGGTCCCGGCCCACCAGTTTGGGATACCTGTCCTGTTGATGCTCTCAAAGCCTTGGGAAATGTTTCGGTTCCACGAGGTGAATTTTGGATTAAGCATCGGAACATGTTTTTGATCAAAGAAGTGTCGAGCGCTTCACACATATACGGGAAAAAAATTGTGGATGCCGAGTCGTTCACAACCTGGAGAAGATGGAAAGATTCGCCCTATGATTTAAAAAAAGTAGTAGACCGTGCTTTTTGTGAAGGGCTCAACAATATCACCTTCCATACATTTGCAAGCACCAATCCGGAAGATGGCCTTCCCGGTAGAACCTATCATGCGGGGTATGATATCAACCCCGGTACAACCTGGTGGAACAAGTCTAAACCCTTTATGGATTATCTTGCCCGGTGTAGCTACTTGCTGCAGCAGGGATTATTTGTAGAAGATGTTTGCTACTATTATGGCGACCAGTCACCCAACTTCTTCCCGCTTTTTCA
>DAOOCD010000320.1:0-3709 GCA_035408225.1 Cyclobacteriaceae bacterium
GAAAATCTTGATTATTTCAGGTCTGCACTCGATAAAAGGGCCATTCAAGAGGTCAATACAATAAGGAATGGCGGGAAACACAGCATCTAAACACTGACGGATTGCTTTTGGTTTCCCCGGCAAATTTACGATTAATGTTTGATTTCGAATACCGGCAGTTTGACGCGATAGGATGGCTGTTGGTACATATTTCAGGCTTTCCATTCGCATGCGTTCACCAAAGCCAGGCATCATTTTATTGCAAACCGCCTCGGTGGCTTCCGGGGTTACATCGCGGTCGGCAGGTCCGGTGCCGCCACAGGTTATAATCAGGCAACACTTTTTTAAGTCGGCCATTTCAATGAGTGTTTTTTCAATCAGGTCCTGTTCATCAGGAACAATGGCATATTCTTTTTCCCACTCGCTAATAATATATTCATTCAGGGTGCTAACGATGGCCTTTCCTGGCAAGTCTTCATAAATGCCCTGACTTGCCCGGTCTGACACATTGATAATTCCGATTCGAATTTTAGTGATAGGCATACTCACTTTAAGATGCTGGCGAAGACTGATTTATTTTTACTCTCAAATCTTTTGCTCTTCCTTTTTTAAAAACCTGCCGGCCTTTATTTACTCCTTTTCTTAATTCCCTTTGGGCTTCAATGGGTAACGCAATTATATCGGCACAGGCCTGCGAGCAACAGCCGGAATATTTGGTGGTGCATTCTTCACACTGAATAAACAGCAGGTGACAACCATCATTCTTGCAATTGGTATGAGTATCGCAGGCTTTGCCGCATTGATGACACTCACTGATAACATCTTCAGAAATTCGTTCGCCAAGACGTTCGTCAAACACAAAATTTTTACCAATGAATTTGTTTTCAAGCCCCTGTTGCTTCACCTGACGGGCATATTCGATGATGCCTCCGTTGAGTTGAAAAACATTTTTAAAACCTATATGCTTAAACCAGGCACTCGCTTTTTCACACCGAATGCCACCGGTGCAGTACATAAGCAGGTTCTTATCTTTTTTGGTATCCAGTAATTCTTTTACAACCTGTAACTCTTCTCTAAATGTATCAACATCCGGGCAAATCGCATTTTTAAAATGACCGACTTCACTTTCATAGTGATTGCGCATATCAACGATAATCGTATCGGGATTATCTGCGAGTGTATTGAACTCGTTAGCGTTTACATGCACACCACAGTTCGAAGCATCAAAGGTGCTATCGTTTAATCCGTCAGCCACAATTTTGCTGCGCACCAGAATCTTAAGTTTGAAAAATGATTTTCCGTTATCATCTACGGCTACGTTCAACCGGATGCCATTTAGAAAAGAAATACTGTATAGTTCGGATCTGAAATCAGAAAAGAGCTCTGTGGGAATACTTATCTGTGCATTAATGCCTTCGTGGGCAACATAAATCCTGCCCCAAATCTGCATTTGCGAAAACCTCTTATACAGGTCGTTGCGAAACGATGTGGGGTCGGCTATCTGATGATATTTATAAAAGGAGATGGTAGTGCGGGCTTGAACACTGTTATGTAGCCGTTCTTTAAGTTCTTTCCCGTTAATTCGATTAAATAGGGCCATTCTGCACAATTTAGAACGGGCAAAGATAACGATAATTCAGATCAGATTCAATCTAACTGTTTCAAGTCCAATCAGTTGGTCGATGGCTTAAGCTCTCCTTTAAGAAGTTTATTATAATCTTCACAGGCAAGGGTTCCTTTAAGATGGCAATACCCGCACGTTTTATACGTGTCACCAAAATAACTCTTTCTAATGATCACGGTCGATCCATTGCATACCGGGCAAATTACTTTTCCGGTTGGGCCACAATCAATATCAAAATCCTTTGCAAAAACCTGAAGTGCTTGTTGGGATTCTACTTGTTTTTCTTTCAATACTTCAGCTTCTGCTTTTTTCTTGATTTCAATTGCTTCCTCAGAAAACTGCCCCCCCGTTCCCTTTAATTGAATGTATTTATTTAGCCAGTCAGTACTTTGTTTGTACTTGCCTAAATAGTAAGAGGTTTTCCCAAGATAAAAGGTAAGGTCAGAAGGAACGCTCTTGACAGTCTTTAGTACAGCAAGAATCTTTTTCTCAGCAGCTGCGTATTCTTCAACATCAATAAGTTGAGCGATAGAATCTATTTGCCGGTCAATTGCCCGCTGCTTATCTGCTTGCCGCTGGATTTCTAACTCCCTTAGTTTTTCCTGCTCGTTTGCTTGCGCCCAGGTCGTTAAAGAAAAGAGAAGAAACACCACAGAGATCACCCACCTTTTATTCACACACTAAAAAATTAATCGTTGATAAAATCTTTCTTCGACAATTGTAACCACTCCAGCGTTGCATTGCAAAAAATATCTTCTTTCACCGAATCCGGCAACTTCATCTCTTCTATAAATTTTCCTATCTCCAAATCACCCAGCGGAAAGGGATAATCTGATCCCAAAACGATTCGCTTACTGCCCTGGAGCTTTAATACATACTCCAACATCAAGGGGTCATGCGTTACGCTATCAACCCAGAATTTACCCAGATAATTTCTTGGATTCACATTGTTATCAATTGCCACCAGGTCGGGCCGGCATTCAAATCCATGTTCAATGCGACCAATGGTTGGTAAAAAAGAACCTCCTGCATGAGCAAACATAACCCGTAGTTTTGGAAGTCTTTCAAAAATCCCGCCAAAAATCATAGAGCACATGGCCCTTGAAGTCTCCGCTGGCATGCCTACCAGCCAGGGCAGCCAATAGCGTTGCATTTGTTTTTCACCCATCATATTCCACGGGTGTACCATGACGGCCAGGTTCAGTTTTTCGCAAGCCTGAAATATAGGGAAGAAGCGCTCTTCATTCAGGTTGTCGTCATTGATGTTGGAGCCAATCTGAATTCCCTTTAGTCCGATTTTCTTAATACGTTCCAATTCTTTTACAGATAGTTCTGTGTCTTGCATGGGGACGGTGCCAAGGCCTATGTATTGTTTTGGATACTTATCAACCAGCTTGGCAATGTGATCGTTTAGGAATTTTGATAAGTCGAGGCAGTCGTGCGGTTGTGCCCAATACGAAAACATAACGGGTATGGTGCACACTACCTGTACCTGGGTATGAAACTGATTGTATTCATCAATTCTTATTTCCGCGTCCCAGCAGTTGTCCTTGATCTCTCTGAAAAACTGGTTGCCGCGCATCATCTTGGCATAGCCTTTTCTATGATGTTGCAGGTAGATGAAATCGCCATAGCCAAACTTATCGCTCCAGTTGGGCATTTTTTTGGGGAGGATGTGAGTATGGGCGTCAATCTTCAACATGGGCAATGACTAATCCGGCAAAGGTAGAAATTTAGAGTTGGTTTTTGGGAGGGATGTTTCTATTGATGTAAAAATTTAAATTGGTGATTGATTCGGAAACTTGTTGGTCAGCGACCAACAAGAACGAATGGATATAAAAATGTAAGCAATCCTGAGCGCTTCGAAGTACTAGTTAAAGTCAAATAAAAACTAAACGGTAGAATTGCACTTAATTAAAACACCTACTTAAGCGAAGGATCTCCCAATTGGGTAGGGGATCCCTCGCTTGACCTGATAGAGTAGCTTTTCATCTACACCACACCAGGGGTCAATCGTACCTTTACACAGTTACTTAGACACTACCTTTTCAGTATGAATAATGCCAATCCTCTTTAGCCGCTCTGGATTGTGTTCGGGTTTGTTTG
>DAOOCD010000321.1:0-3709 GCA_035408225.1 Cyclobacteriaceae bacterium
GTTGTATAAAATCATGAGGACGGTCGCAAACACCCCAATCCCCGTAAGGGTGTACCACATCAAAGCCGGATTGGTATCGAGATAAGTGATTCGAAGCCAGTCGGCCAGGTAGCCTGCCGTAAGCGAACCAATTGCCACGGGCAAAAATGCAAAACCCATAAATGTTCCCACCTGATTTTTGGGTGCCAGCGAGGCTACGTACTCATAAAAGCGAGGTGCCTGCGTTGCTTCGCCCAGGGCATAAAATGAAACAGCAATGATTACGGAAGTTACTGTACCCATCGCACCGATAATAAGCCATGAAAGACTTGCCAGGATGAGGCCTAGGGTTATTGCACTAATGGGTTTCCATTTTTTAACCAGAGCAGCCATGGGTACGGTAAGAATGATTATTCCGAACGCATCAATGGTTTCCAACAGTTCAAAATCTTCGAAGTGAAGAACTTCAGTAGCATAGAAAGGAAGCAGGTAAAAGATTTGCCAGAACATCAACCAGAAGCCGGAGAATATGACCAAGAAACTGATGAACTTAAAATTCTTGAACACCAACAGCATGTCATGAAATACTTTTCCAAAGGTTCGTTTATCTTCTGCCTCAGTGCCGGTTGGGGGTTCCTTGAAAAAGAAATAGGTGCCAAAAAAGAGAAGGGCCGAAGTAACGGATGACATCATTAACACAAATTCTATCCCCAGGTTTTTCCGTATGGTTAAAGCCACAATGGGACCAATCGTTCCGCCTAAATTGACGAGTGTGTAATAAATAGAAAAGCCCAACGTCTGGGCTTCTGGTTTTGAGGTTTTTGCTACGGTGCCAACAATGCAGGGTTTGATCAACGAGCCTCCGATGGCCGTTAGCATTAACACAATGATCACATAATTACGAAGCCCGATGGCCTGGGTAATCGAGGCCCCGTACTCCATGCCGGCAAGACTAATCGCAAAGTATCCTACTGCAAACATCGCAAAGCAGGTCATAAGGGTTTTGCGAAAACCATAGCGATCTACAAACACACCCGCTACGATGGGCAGGGAAAATATTACGGTTGAAAACCAACCTGTGAGTGTGGCCGCTTCCTCTTGCAAGCCTACTTTGGTGGCGAGGTAATACGCAAGTACTGCCTTGGTACCATAAAAGGCCAATCGCTCAAAAAGTTCTAAGGTATTGGCGATCCAGAAGGTTGGCAAAAATCCATTTCGGATTTCATGAATGCGGGCAGAGAAGGTCATGCTTCTATCTCAATAGGTAGTATAGGTGTTCCAAAGTATGGGTATTAATCCACTTTATCAACTCGGTTGTGATGGAGCACCTTCTGAACCAATCTGCCGTACGGTCCGCAAAATGACTAGCCCTTGGAAGACATGCAAAAAATAACCTCTTCTTCCAATGAGGGTTATTTTCAGTTTAACTACCGATAGGGTTTTGTGATGGGCAGGTTCCTGATCTGGCGATACTCGGCACTGTCGTGACCAAAAACTGCCCGTACATATTTCTTTACAGCCCGACCTGTCTCGTACAAAGAGCTGGATTCTTTAGAGTACATCAGTTGATTCCGTTTGATCAGGGCATAACTCCAATTCATACGCGCCTCAAATACACTTTCATTCAGTTTTTTCAATTCTGTTACCTTACGGATGATCCCCGCTTTACTAAGTGTCGGTTCCTTGGCTTTGTAGCTTAACTCTGTATTAACTGCTTCTACTAGCTGTGCGAACGAATCAGTTCTGCTGACATAGGCCAGTTGCAAAACAGAGCGTGGAGTTGGACTCAACGCCTCTTCAGAAGCAATAGGTTTGCGGTGTTTGTGATTTGCGCCACTGATCTTGTGAAAGAACAGTCGGGCATCGGCCAATTTTTCGGGAGTAGCCCTGCATGCCTCTAAGGTGCGCAGGATGCTGGACGCCAAACGTGGCAAGCCATTGAAAACCTGCATCCGGTAATTCACTTCGTTATCGTAGTTCGACTTGGCAACCTTAATGTGTTCGATCGCCTGTCGCGTCTCCTCCAATTGGGACGTTAGCATGGTTAGCTGGAGATTTTGGTTACCGGGATCGTACTTATCTCCAAACCCGGTACAGAAGCCAATCAACCTTGAAAAGGCTTCCACCGTCTTAATGTGTGTCATGGATGCAATTTTACTCTTGCAACGTAGGGATGGGAGTAGCAGGTTGTGCTTTTATACTAGATTTTTCAAAGCTATATTTCCATAAGATATCGCAACCTCTTTCTCGTTGGTACGTTTATTAACACTTTTTTGATTTAGCATGTCAACTTTTTTTATCTGTATACCTAGTATATTTTTTCTGCATCTACTAGTGTATTGATCTGCATACGTTGTGTTGTTTTTCCGTATCGATTATAGTTTCACGCTGCATGCTTACTTGTGTATTGCTGACGCGTAAGTGGTAAAGATCTGCATAGGAAGTTGTATCTTACCGCATCAGGATTTTGGTTTATCTGTATGCCTGCCAGGGGGTATCTGCATTCAGGGTAGTGTTTGTCTTCCTCCCTGTTGAGTTTATCTGCACTCAAGGTTAGATAATACTGACCGGTACTTTGTATTGAACCACCATTGAAGTAGTGTTTGCCTGTACTTCAGGTAGTTTCCCTCTCCCGTCAGAAGGGATTTGTGCGACTCGAATGTTATTTTATCAGGAGATGAAGTGGCGCTTAATTCTTGCGTAACAGATTTTTCCATTTCAAGATGGTTATCTATTATCATGTGATTTATCATACTCTGTCTTTTACCGGAATTACCAATTTAAGTCCGGACCAGACTTCATCCACGGCACACACTTTGATATCAACCAGTCCGTTTGTAAGCGCCAATTCACGAATCGTATCTTCTGTAATATCCGTTGTAATTTTGGAGGCCTTTTTGGGCCATGAGATCCAGATCATTCCATTGGGTTCAATTTCATTTCTCAACGCAACTATGTCCTTTCGCAAACCGGCTGCAGATTTCGTAAAATAATGGATCAGGTTCTTCTTTGTTTTTTTGTCCTTTAGTATGGTAAGCGTTTCCGGCAGATCCGTAAAAAGGTCAAAGTAATAATCAGGCTGGTCGACCACCCGTATTTTAAAACCTTCCTTTATTCCTAATTTCTTTGCGAGTGGTGTGCCTGAGTAGCCTGTTGCTTTCATTAGCAAGTCTGTTTGTCAATGACCTATCTTTCCATTCAATATTCTCACTATTTAATAAGTTAAATTATGCTCTGTATGCAGTAGCAATCTAGTGGGAAGGAAGCATATTGCGGATCGCAGTGATTTTCCACTTTTTGTTTTCGCGAACAACAACAAAGGTACTCCACATTTTTCTTACAGTTCCATCCGGATTCTGTATTTCATACCGGGCATCCACTATCCCGCTCTCTGGCGTAATCAACCGGATTCTTTCAACGATGAGTTTTCGGGAGCGGGGATTACTTTCCGAACTTCGCAACATTCCGGTAACGGCTGCGCCTATGCCTAACCGCCATTCACCTGAAGAAACCAATTGATCGACCTCCGGTGTGAGAATGCTCTTGAGTAGTACTGTGTCCTGCTTTTCGCGCGCCTTCGAATACTGATCAATCAGGAAAACAATTTCCTGTTTCTGATTAGTTGTGATGGTTTCCTGAGGATATCCTGAGGAAGTAACCAGGGTTGCGAGCAGGATCAGAAACGTTTGTCTCATACTTGTATAATTATCATTTCTTTTTCTTAGTCACT
>DAOOCD010000322.1:0-3704 GCA_035408225.1 Cyclobacteriaceae bacterium
AACCCTTACCCCTTCTACCGAAGAGAAAGCGGCTATTTATGAGGCTGCTACTAAAAAAGGAAGCAACTGGAATGCACACAACAACTTAGGTGCTTCATACATTAAGTTGGCTATGGAAAATACTTCCCGTGCTTCTGAGTATGCTGAAAAGGCATCTGCGCAATTGGATATCGCTGCAAAACTTCGTGAAACTCCTGAAGTTCACGCAAACCTTGCAACCGTGTCTCTTTGGAAGGGCAATCCTTACAAGGCTTATAGCCATGCAACCAAGGCACTTCGTGGTGCAAGCAACGATGTTACCCGCGGTGTAAACGGAGTAAAGGGTGCTTCTGAAATCTATATGGCAAACTACCCTGCAGCTGTTAGTTCAACCTCTTCTGCTTTGGATACTGATGTTAACCTTTTCAACAAAGGGTTGGCTCAATTGCTAAATAAGGACTATAGCAATGCTTCTTCTTCATTTGCTGAAGCATCTCGTAAAAACAGCAATTTCGCATTGGCCTACTACGGTGCAGCTGTTGCAGCAGCTCGTTCAGGCAATGGCGATGCAGTGGTTAGCAACCTGACCAGTGCAGTTAAAATTGACACTTCGTTGAAAGAAAAGGCGTTGACCGATCTTGAGTTTACCAAGTTCGCTACTACAGAAGCTTTCCGTAGTGCGTTGAAATAATTAATAAGATCTCTGTAATAAAGACCCCGGCCAAAACCGGGGTTTTTTTATTGCCCATTATCCTAATTCAGGGAAAAAATCAGCCTGTTCCCTTTAACCTATTGTTCCTGATCCCTATTTTTACGGGCTTTCCAAACTAACGGCAGCTATGAGAGAAATTCAATTCAGAGAAGCACTTCGCGAAGCCATGAACGAAGAGATGAGAAGAGACCCAAGTGTTTTCCTCATGGGCGAAGAAGTGGCTGAATACAATGGGGCATACAAAGTGAGCCAGGGTATGTTGGATGAGTTTGGGGCCAGCAGAGTGATTGACACACCGATTTCAGAATTGGGTTTTGCCGGAATCAGTGTGGGTGCTGCAGCCAATGGTCTAAGACCTATTGTAGAGTTCATGACGTTCAACTTCTCGCTGGTTGCCATTGATCAGATTATAAATTCCGCTGCCAAAATGCTCTCGATGTCAGGCGGGCAATTTAATGTTCCTATAGTATTTCGTGGCCCTACTGGTAATGCAGGTATGCTTAGCTCACAACATTCGCAGAATTTCGAAAACTGGTTTGCTAATACCCCTGGTTTGAAGGTGGTTGTTCCTTATACGCCTTATGACGCCAAGGGCCTTCTTAAAACTGCCATTCGCGACAATGATCCTGTTATTTTCATGGAATCAGAATTGATGTATGGAGATAAAGGGGAAGTACCAACCGAAGAATACCTGATTCCCATTGGTGTGGCCGATGTGAAAAGAAGTGGTACTGATGTAACCATCGTTTCCTTTGGTAAAATCATGAAGGTTGCTTTGGCTGCTGCTCAGGAACTTGAAAAAGAAGGAATTTCTGCCGAGGTGATAGACCTTAGATCGGTTCGGCCGATTGATTACGCAACCGTAGTTGAGTCCGTAAAGAAAACAAACCGGCTAGTGATTGTTGAAGAAGCCTGGCCACTGTCTTCCATTGCTACTGAGATAACTTATCATGTTCAAAAACATGCGTTCGATTATCTGGATGCTCCAGTACACAGAATTAATAGTTTGGATGTGCCGCTGCCCTATGCGCCCACATTGATTGATGCAATCTTACCTAATGTATCCAGAACGGTGAAGGCGGTAAAGGCCGTGATGTATAAAGATTAAATCTATCTTATCAGATTTCAATGAAGCCGAGGTTGCCCTTGGCTTTTCTTTTTATAGCAAAACCTTCCAGGCATCTTCTACTCTTCCTTCTTTCAGGTACTGCTGAGCCAGCCGATGCATTTCAATTTCACCTTTAGCCGCTGCGTCCTTCCAGCGCTTTTCAGATTGAAGTTGCCTTATCTCTTCCTGGGTTGGCAGTTTCTCACTATTCCCTAAACGACCGAGATCATTTCCCGTAAGGACTTTGCTCTTTCTGATTTTATCAGGGAGCTGATCCATACCAATGCCTACCTTCTCATTGGGTTTAGGAACTACAAAAACACTTTCACCGGATGCTCGGCAATAATAATCCTGCCCCATGCGTGCAACAGCATCCAATTTTTGTGGATTGATACGACCATCCGCATCCAGTATTTCATCCCGAATGTGCATGAGAAGCACATCGCAGATAACAAGATTTCCAGCACCGCCTTCGGTACCCAGGGGAATTACCTGATTAACCTTACATTCAAAGGACACGGGTGATTCGGAAACCCGGGGTGGTTTTACTTTCTGGGAAGCCACCGGGGTAAAGCCGGCTTTTATAAATTCATTCGTTCCTTTGGGAAAATCACAACTCGCTAATGATGTTTGCTCAACCATTGAAAAGGAAGTGATGTTAATTACCACCTCCGGTACTTCTAATACATTCTGAAGCGTGTGCTTGGTTGAATTATCCCGCACCCGCCTGGAAGGAGAAAAGATCAATATGGGCGGGTTCATACTAAACATGTTGAAGAAACTAAAAGGGCTCAGATTTACATTGCCATTCAGGTCAATTGAGCTTACAAATGCTATGGGGCGTGGTGCTACAGCACCTTGCAAATATGACTGTAGCCTGGGGGTAGATAAATCTGATGGGTTAATAATCATAAGAGCAAAGTTAAGGTTTTGAGATGCCTTCGGTTGACGCTGGCTTATCACGAAGTACCCGAATATACCCTTGAAGGACTACAAGAATTAAGATTACCGGTAGAAGAAAAGCACCATATCTAAGTTTATGACCTGTGTGATTATATGACCAGCTTTGAAAATCAAGTTCAGTCTTAACGAGCACCCCTATCAATAAAACAAATATACCTATGAACAATCCATGTATCCTTTTACGAGGCGCTTGTCTTTTTGCTATTAAAACCAACCCTTCCGTTATCAGGATAATTACACCGACAACAATAGAAACTGTAAGCAGCGCCATCGGAAATGTGCGCAGGTGTGAATATTTATAAATAATAAAACCAAGCTTACCCAAAAGATTTGGGTTGGAAATCAGAAAAGCGTCCAGCATGATTAATGTAATGATTAATCCATAAAAGACCATCCTGGATTTCATAGAGCCGGAAGTATTTTTCCTTTGCATTCCCCAAAGCCAATCCTTACATTATTCTTTTCAGCATGACCTCTCATAATTACAGTATCTCCATCTTCAATGAATGTTCGCTGCGATCCATTAGTCAGATGTAGCGGTCGCTGTCCATTCCATGACAATTCAAGCATGGATCCGAATGAACCCGGAGAAGGCCCACTGATGGTACCCGAAGCATATAAATCACCTACCTGAATATTGCAGCCATTCACGGTATGATGTGCTACTTGTTGGTTCACATTCCAATACAGGTATTTAAAATTTGATCTCGACACTGGCGTTGTCTCTGATTTCTCAGGTTGAATTAATACTTCCAGCGTTACATCAAAATTCTTTTCCCCTTCGATTGCCAGATAGGGCAGCACGCTGGGAGATTGATCCGGACCTTTAACACGAAAAGGTTCCAGTGCATCCATGGTTACAATCCAAGGAGAAATGGTTGAGCCAAAGTTCTTACCTAAAAAAGGACCCAGTGGCACATACTCCCACTGTTGTATGTCACG
>DAOOCD010000323.1:0-3670 GCA_035408225.1 Cyclobacteriaceae bacterium
TGTGAACATATAGGAATACATAAGTCGAAGATTTGCAAATCGTCTCCATTCATCACCCGGCATGCGACCTAACAACGAACCCTTTCCATGAACCACCTCATCATGCGAGAGCGGGAGCATAAAATTCTCAGTAAAGGCGTAAATCACGCTGAACGTAATCTCATCCTGATGGTACTTACGATGTACAGGATCTAACTTGAAATAGCTTAAGGTATCGTGCATCCAGCCCATCATCCACTTCTGTCCGAAACCAAGGCCGCCAAGATAGGTTGGTTTAGAAACGCCCGACCAGGCAGTTGATTCTTCTGCGATCGTAATTACATCCGGGTAGTTACCATAAACAACTTCATTAAACTCTTTCAGGAAATTGATTGCCTCAATATTCTCATTACCACCGTGCTCATTGGGTATCCATTCCCCTGCCTTACGGGAATAATCGAGGTAAAGCATGGACGCTACAGCATCTACCCGTAATCCATCCGCATGGAAAACTTCCAACCAGAAAAGTGCATTACTTATAAGGAAGGAACGGACTTCATCACGACCATAATTATAAATGTAGCTGCTCCAGTCAGGATGAAAGCCCTTGCGGGGATCAGCATGTTCATATAAGTGAGTGCCATCAAACTTGTGAAGACCGTGAGCATCTCCGGGAAAATGAGAAGGAACCCAATCAAGAATTACACCTATCTCCGCTTCATGAAATGCATCAACCAACTCCATAAATTCCTGGGGTGAGCCAAAGCGACTTGTAGGAGCAAAATACCCGGTAAGTTGATATCCCCATGAACCAAAGAATGGATGCTCCATGATGGGCAGAAATTCTACATGGGTAAACCCATTCTCTTTCACATAACTAACCAACTCATCGGCCAGCTCCTTATAGCTCAACGATCGGTTTCCGTCATCCAGTTTGCGCCTCCAACTTCCTGCATGAATTTCATATACCGAGTAAGGCTTGGGTTTACCACTTGTCTTCTTTCTTTCTGATAGCCAATGACTATCGCGCCATGTATACTCATGATCCCAGATGATCGATGCTGTGTTTGGCGCTATCTCAGAATAAAAAGCAAAGGGGTCTGCTTTCTCAAGATATTCTCCGGTATTGGAGTGGATTGCATACTTATAAACCTCTCCCTTTCCTACACCCGGAAAAAACCCTTCCCAGATACCTGATTCATCCCATCGTGGAGATAATTTATGTTCGGTACTATTCCAAAAATTGAAATTTCCGATAACAGAAACATTTCTTGCATTGGGGGCCCATACGGCAAAGTAAGTACCTTCTTGCTTTTTATACGTCATCAGGTGTGCCCCTAGCTTTTCATATAGCTTGAAGTGCTTGCCACTTCTAAACAAATGAATATCAAAATCTGTAAGAAGACTAAAGCTATCGTGATCCTCAGACTTGCTTTTAGAAACAGTTTTTTTGCCCATAGTTTTAGTTTTTCTTTTTACGTTCTTCTTTTTCTTGAAAATATCGGTTCATGTGATAGTAAATTCCTCGCAATGGGATATTCACCCACTCAGGTCTACCATTCAATTCATAGCCCAATTCATAGATAGCCTTTTCAATTAAATAGGTCCGAATCAGAATCTCATCTTGCTCCGTTAATTTGCTTTCAAGGCCTAATCGCTCCAGGTAGGCACCAAGATAAAACCGGCTTACGTAGTGCTGCCACTGTTCTGCCCATTGAATTAAAAATTCAATGTCCTTTTCACGGTAATTCTCATTCAGTAAAATCTTTCCAAACGCAGCGTAATGAAATGATCGCATCATCCCTGCAACATCCTTCATAGGGTTTTTCTTCAACCTGCGCTCGCTAAAACTGAAGCCGGGCTCTCCTTCGAAATCAATAATTATAAAATCTTTACCCGTAAACAAGACCTGACCTAAATGGTAATCCCCGTGAATGCGAGTCTTGATAGCATTGATTTTGACCTGGTATACTTCACTAAAACATTCCAGCACCTTATCTTCAAGGGCTAACACTTTCTTAGCTAGTGCTTGAGTCTCAGCATTTAGTTTATCCATTGATTGCTCCAGAAGTCTGAAACGATCACGGGTCAACTTACGCAACGCTGAATATAACGAACGCTGATAATTACTATTGAAATACTCTGGAGCGAATGCCGGATTTGTTTTATCTGATGCCAATGCCATGTGCATCTCGGCTGTGCGTTGGCCTAACCGAACAACACGTTCATAAAAACCACGACCAATAAATTCCTGAATCAGGTCTGGGGCCTCTTCAAATTTAATAGCCGCCTTATTGATAAGGATCGGAAGTTTTTCCTTTTTCGCTTTTGCCATTACGCGTTCATAAAAGCGACCCACCGAGTCGATGGTCATAATCCATGCGTCACCCTGGTTTTCTACCTTTTCCTGTAAAAGGCCGAATACAATTGTCTTTCCATCGTTATCGCGATACTCTACACTGCCTGCATACTTGGGAGCATTTCGGAATGAGGTGTTCTCGGAAAGGAATCGTACAATCTCGAGATCCGGATTAATCTCCTGTTCAATCTTGCGGTAGAATTTAAAGAAGTATTGATCATTGTAGATAATGGCCGTGTTACTTTGATCCGCCTTCAGAATTTTCGACTCAACAATTTCGGCATTGAGTTTCGCAAATACGCTGCTATTGAATTCCAGAGTACCTTCATCATCTTTAACTCGTACCTTGCGATCCATACTGGTAAAGAGAAAATCGCGGAAGCCTTTATGATAGCTACTATCTAAAATGAAGCCTATTTTACCTTGTATCTCCGCACGGCTGATTACACTTTGAGCCGTGTATTCGACCTTATCAAAAATACTATCAGAGGGCACAAAGCACATAGGCAAGAAATACAATTCAGGCAGGCGTTGCACATAATGCACTTCAATAATGGTGAGGTAATGAGTTTCACCTTCCACCTTCAAGGGTATCACTTTATGAATACTCATTTTGGCAATGGCTCGGGCCTTACCACCAAACCATCTGCACTTCTTCATAAAAGGTTGCAGAATTTTACGCTCCAATACCCTTACTTCATTATAATTCGAGAAAATCCGTTCCCAGGAAAGATCGGATTTATAAAGAAATAACTCATTTGTGCTCCCCCCTTGATCTTTCTTCTCTGACGCATCAGCCTGAAACCAAAAATATCCATAAGGACCAATCGTAATCGGATAATCGCCTTCACCCACGCTAATGAATCGATTCTGACTAAACACTTCGGTAATGTCACAATCCCTGAATGCCTTTAAATCAAGAGTAGTGGATTGAGAAAATTGAGACAGGTTCGCCACTACAATTATATTTTGCTTTTCATAACTACGGGCAAAGCATAACACTTTCGAGTTTGAGCTATCTAAGAACTTAATATCACCTCTACCGAAGAGGTTCAATCTCTTCCGCATGGCAAGTACATTCTTAATCCACCACATGAGTGAGGATGGATTCTCCTCCTGGGTTGCGACATTTACAGACTCATATCGGTACGCAGGATCACTGATAACAGGCAAGTAAAGTTTTTGAGGATTAGCAACAGAAAATCCCGCATTGATGTTCATATTCCATTGCATTGGCGTGCGAACGCCAAAACGATCGCCCAGATAAATATTATCACCCATTCCAATCTCATCGCCATAATAGAGAACAGGTGTGCCGGGTAAGGAGAAAAG
>DAOOCD010000324.1:0-3655 GCA_035408225.1 Cyclobacteriaceae bacterium
AACGCCAAAGATAAGCAATAAGTTATGTGAATCAAGAAAATCTTTTGGATGGGGCATAACGTTTGTGTTTGCGCAGTGGTGGGCTTTCGAAGCCGCGTCCTGTCCCCGACACAAAACGTTGAATGAAGATAGGACTTTGAACTTACACGTCACCCCAACATTGCGCAAACATTTTGTTGTAGCCAGTTTTTTACTACTGCCGTATTCTGCTTAGTTCAGCTTCCAAATCAGATTTGGCGCTCTCATCTTTTGCAGATAATGCGCCATTCAATAAATTATTATTTTCGTACGTGTCTTTAGCCAAATCATAGAATTCAGTTTTACCTAAACTATTCTTGATGAGTTTATAGGATCCATTGCTTATAGCCCAGGAGTCTGTTGATTCGTCTTTTAGTTCTGAATATTGATAATCTCTAATAATACTCGATTTTGTGAGCAATGATTTAAAACTCTCACTGTCTTGATATTGAGTGATACTCATTCCGGCTAGTTCAGCAAGGGTGGCGAATAAGTCCGATCCAGAAACTAAATTAGTATCCACTCCAACACGCGATACACCTGATCCTGAAATAAACATAGGCACGTTTATCCCACCTTGATACAATGTATTTTTCACTGTAGCATTTGTGAAAGGACTTTGAGCAACATCATTGGGTGTACCATTATCTCCTATAAATATTATGACCGTATTATCTCTTTCAGCTTTAGGAATATTATCTAGCAATCTTCCAATTTGGTAATCCATTGCTTCAATGGCCGCCATATAGTAGGGTGTTGCATTCATGCCTGCAGCGTAGACTGGTAAACTTCCTTGATTGTGCATTTCTGCGGGAGGCACATGAAAGGGAGTGTGCGGAGCATTGTAAGCCACCCACAAAAACCATGGTTTAGATTGACCGCTAACCCAATCGATCGCCAATTCGGTAAAGACTTCCGTGGTGTATTTTGTTTGGAGACTACTTATTCCGTCTTCAGTTAGCTGCCATTGATAGTAGTTATCAACTGTTCCCCTTATTAAACCTGCGTAGTAGTCTATTCCAAATGATTCTGGATTAAAACTGGCATTATTTCCAGACAAATGCCATTTACCAACTATTGCAGAGGCATACTTGTTATTTGTATTTTCACTGATATACTTTTGTAATGAGACCTCTGATGAGCTTAGTACGTCCCCAACACCTTTTACCCCAGTCCGATAGCCATACTTACCTGTCATGATTGATGCTCTTGTCGGAGTACAAGTTGGATTGACCCAAAAATTTGTGAAAGTCAACCCGCTATTTCTGATAGCATCGATATTAGGGGTTGCTGGCTTTATACTGCCCTCAGTGTATCCTTTGATTGCATCTTTTCCTAAATCATCTGCAATTATGAATAGTATATTAGGTGTATTGGTTGTTGATGCGCCTGGTTCTCCATCGTTTGAACAAGATGATAAAAACACTAATGCGCCAAGTAACAATACTGATGAGACTAAATTCTTCATTTTCATGTATCCCTCAATTTTATCTGGGAGTTCCCCTGTAACAACCAATGTTGTAAGGAAAATCATAAGTCCAATGATAATGGTATAGATTAACCATCTGACCGTCCCACATCACTGGGTGTTTATGGCCATGGCATTCATCTAAGTCTTTTGAGGAAAGTAATTCTCCATCTTCTCCATAGGGGCCATATATTCCAAATCCATCCAACATATACCCCATAAGGGCTGAGTGCCCTGAGCTTTGAGGATGGATATGATCTTGGAGGTCTTTTGATGGAAAATGGTAATGATATCTTTCTGTACCATCAGTATGCCCACCGAATCTGTCTAGCATTTCATGAGCTGCAGCATCATTACCTAGTGTTGATGCGCCATGGTATATGGCGCTGCCTGTAAGTGAATAACCTGCTGGACCAAATCCAACACAGGTTGGTGATGCGGCTTCTTGGGGCAAGGCAGGATAGGTTACGTTTAATGGCTGAGGTGATATAATATTTGGGTTGCGGTCATACGTGTATGGAACAGTGCCTGGGGCAATCGGAAAAATGCCTGTTGGATGATTAGGTAAACCGTTACCGGTCAATACACGATTGCCATTACCGTCTAATGTTGAATTAAAAACTCCGCCCCAAATCACATTTCCATCAACTTGTGGTTTTTTTGTATAATCCCAAGTACCATCAGAATTTGTCCAATCTTTGGCATTGTTAGCTCCAGCACCGTCAGCGGGAAGTCCGCAAAGCCATAAAGAGAGAAAATCGGGGTTTGGATTGCCTTGATTTCTAATTAGAATATTGTTTGGGGCAACTCCTCCAAAGGGTAAACGCGTTTGTTCAGGCGATATAGAAATTTTTGGTTCTTCGTCTGCTTTGTCACAACTAATTATAGATGGAAAAAAGACCAAAAGGCTCAACGCAGCTTTTTTAAGTGAAATTCTAAGTATCATATTAATAGTGTATATCGATCATTAGACTATGAATAAATAAGAAAGTTTAATGGTGATTTTTTAAAAATTGGCTCATAACGACCCGGGCTATAGGCAGTGGCGATTCAATGCGACCCTCTTCCGGGTAGCCTTAATCTGTTTCAAGATAAGAAACTGTTGGCAATCGATTATCCGACATTGCCAATAGCCGATGTTATCGGACGTTTGAGGTTTCATTCGAAATAGGTTATTTTTCTTGTCGAGACACTCACTTCTCCATTTTTAGTTTCCTCTTTTCGGATCCAGTTACCATGCGAATCGATTTCAACTTTAATGTAATCGCCGGTACTGGAAATACAATTGGAATTGTAATGATCTCCTTCTTGTTGCAGCGTACATTGAAATTTCTGCTCATGGATTTTCCATTTTCGTTCAACTGGACTATAAATTTCAGTTGATGTTGTTTGGATTAGTCCAATTGTATCATACGTGAACTTGTATATGTGATTACTAAGATACTCTGACCAATCATCCTCATTTGCAAATCGATCATAAGCCCAAAAATTTTGACGTTCGATAACTTGTTGAAGATTATTATACTTGTTAATGGTATGACCTGTTTTGACTTCATTCCTATAAATAGTCACGCTTAATAGTGACCCACTTTTCGTGTATATTGTGACATATTTATCCAATTTCTGCTTTGGTGACTTCCATTTTCTAGTTAACTCATATCGATATTTACTTTCATGCACGAACACAGTATCCAGATTATATGTAAATCCACGTCCTTGTCCTTCTTACCGTCATGGCCCGGTCTTGGCGCTGGTCACCGCCGCACTGAAGGACAAGGAAGTGGTTTCCGGCCGCCGTCACGAGACCCGCCTCCAGCTTGAAACCTACGCCACCCAGCGCGACGGGGCCGGGCGCCTGGCCGCCTGCATCCTCGACTGGACCCGGCGGGGCGGGCGGCCCGATGCCTGCGCGGTCATCCTGCGCGCGCCCTACCAGTCGATCCATATCGAGAACGCCCTGCTGGAAGCCGGCATCGGCTGGCGCGTGGAGGGGCTGGAAAGCTACCTGCTCCGCTCCGAGATTCTCATGCTGCGCGGCGTGATCGCCTTTGCGCTGGAAGACTACGAGTCGATTCCCGGCGTTGAAAAACGCCTCCAGGTTTTGCAGGCCTTGTTGTTCTGGCAGCAGTTTGAATGGGGCGCCGACCGGCGCGACGATGACGCGCTGAA
>DAOOCD010000325.1:0-3612 GCA_035408225.1 Cyclobacteriaceae bacterium
TTCCTGATTATTGTTTTCATAAATCGCACCTATTACAATTTTGGCCGGCTTCTTTTTTGCCTGGTGCCAATTTATACATCGTTGCTCATTTCTCTCTATGGTAAGCACGCAGAGCCTTATCATACTTACGTTACTTATTTTGATGCCAGGTTTATAATTCTTGTTACTACTATTTTGCCGGCTGTAAGTTTCAGGCTACAGGAACGTTTAAAAATCGGAGTGTGTCTGTTTTCTACGTTTGCATGTCTTATTCTTTTTGATCCTATACACTCTGCGTTAGGTTTAGGTTATTTTCAACGAGGGTTTGATTCTCCTTCTTACTATTACATTAATTACATCGCGCTCATCTGCTTTCTGGTGCTTTTGTTTGGTGTGCTTACTCTTAAGGCGATTACGGAGCGAGCCGAAAGTAGGGCTCAGAAGTCTATGAATGAACTTAACTATGCGAATGTTCAATTGGTAAATCGCAATGAAGAGTTAATTCGGTTGAATCATGCCATGGAACTGCATAACGAAGAAATGCATCAACAACAAAAGGAGATAAGGGCCAGCAGGGAGTTATTGGTAGAAGCCAATCGAATGATTAGTCAACAACAAGAGAAACTCCATATGTATAATCTTCAACTTGAAAAAACTGTTGAAGAAAAGAATATTGACTTAGTTCGAACCAATGAAGAATTGGTAAGACACAATAATGAACTCCGTCAATTTTCGTACACGGTTTCGCACAACCTGCGCGGACCCGTAGCCCGCTTATTAGGATTAACAGACTTATTCAGCAAACCCATTTCGCAACAAGAAAAGGAAGAGATCGGAATGATGGTAAAAAAATCAGGCCTCGAACTGGATGAGGTTTTGAGAGACCTGAGTCTGATCATTGATATTCGTAATGATTTGTATCAGGTGCGTGAAAAAATCTCTTTTGAAGTGGAATTGGCAAAGACGGTCTCGATGTTACGAGATCAGATTCGTCCAACCTATCAAATTGATGTTGATTTCAGTGAAGCACCTTTTGTTTACTCCATCAGAGCTATGATTCAGAGTATTCTGTTCAACTTGCTCAGTAATGCGATCAAATACAGGAATCCCGAAAACGAGTTGAGGATTAGCATTAAGACATCCAAGCACTTTAACAGAGATGTAAGCCTTCAGGTTAGTGACAATGGATTGGGATTTAATCTTCAGACACATAAGGAAAACCTTTTTAAATTATATAAGCGCTTTCACACTCATGTGGATGGAAAAGGATTGGGATTATATCTTGTAAAAACGCAGGTTGATACGTTGGGAGGAAAGATTGAAATTGAGAGTGAGATAAATCGGGGTACAACATTTACAATTACTTTGCCAACACCACGAAATGTTAGCAAACAAATTTTTTTCGACAGTGAATCAGCGCAGATTTATTATGATGCCGACATTAATAATACGGTTATTGTCTGGAAGAAGAACATAACCGGTATTGAATATCGCAGAGCTTTTCAGGCAGTGCTTTACACGTTAAAGACGTATAATACACCAGGTTGGATTGCAGATTTACGATTACAAGGTGTAGTAGATGATGCAGAACAATTTTGGTTTATGAGTACCGTAATTCCGGAGGCTGTGCGTTGTGGTTTAAAACGGATTGCGGCAGTTGGATTTAATGATCCAATCCGTAAGAGTTATTATGATCGTATGATTGAGAGGACTGCGGAGGCAGGCATTACGCTAAAAGTTTTTGAATCGTTGGAGGCAGCGGTTAGTTGGATGGAGGCATTTATTCAGCGCAATTAAATAGAATGAGTCAGGCATTTATTCGCGAGGGAGATGAACAGGGGTTATCAGACATTGATCCAACCATGAATGCGTTGATTAATTATCTTACCCGCGAAAACAATGGAATCCGGGTGTATGAAAAGGAAACAATGATAGATGCTGCCGGGCAACAGATTCATCTCATGAGTAATGGAATGAAATATTCGAAGGATAATAAAGGTTGTTGGATTGTTATTTGAAATTCTAAATTAAGATGATCTTTCATGTAGTAACGGAGTTGGAATGGAATGAGCAGATTTCAGCTTCTCACTTTGCTCCACGTTCATTTCTTCAAGAGGGCTTTATACACTGCTGCACCCGAGATCAACTGCCCGGAGTTTTAGAACGCTATTATCGGGGGCAGTCTGGTTTGCTTGTTCTGCACCTTGACGAAAACAAGCTTGAACACCCGATTACAAATGAAAAGGCCACTAATGATGAATTATTTCCGCATTTGTATGGTAGGATTAATAAGGCAGCGGTAATCTCCATAGAAAAAATCAGTTGATTCTGGATCCGTTCGTTTTGACCAAAAGCGCTATATTTGAGCGCTGGAATAGCTTTAGCATGACAAGTTCATTAAATAAATTTGGTATCGCAGTCTTCATTTTGATGGTTGCCGCTGGCGCAATCTATTTGCTCTTAAGAGAAGATCTCCCCAAGCTTTATATAAATGAGATTTTGACCAACAGCATATCCTGTTGCCCAGATAAAACAACAGGTACAGATGAGTTTGATGATTGGATAGAAATTTATAATGCCGGGAACGTATCAGTAGATTTGGGTGGGATGTATTTTTCGCAGAATAAGAAGAAACCACTTGGATACCAGATTCCGGATACGAATCCAGAACTAACGACAATTCAACCCGGTGGATTTCTTTTGCTATGGGCAGATGGTACGCCTGAGCAGGGACCCTTACATCTGAAATTCAAACTTGATCAGGATGGTGAATATCTTGGACTTTTCAATAAAGACGGTCGCAAGTTAGATGATCTGAAATTTGGTAAGCAATCTGAGAATCGGTCGTTTGGCCGGTCGATAGATGGTGGTGCTGATTCCTGGAAAGAGTTCACCTCGCCAACCCCAGGTAAGTCAAATCAGTAGTTAATTAAGAACACAAGCAAACTCTTTGATCCATGTGCGCCAAGCACCAAGGATTGCTCGATGTCAGCTGTCTTGGAAGGACCTGCTAAGAATGTTCCAAGGTTATAGGCGGAGGCTCCTATTTTTTCGTAGGCCTCATGCAGTGTGGGCACGATGGAATGCTTATTGATAATCAACACAAGGTGCTCGCAGATGTAAGGTAAAGCCTGATCCCCCATATTCACTTCGGTTAACCAGATAGCGCCATTTTCGGCTACACCAAATTCACCCTTCATGATGGCTACGGTTACATTACTGAAATCATGAGGGTCTGATTTCTGATTTAGAATTTCAAACCTCCCTGCCGGATAGGCATGTTCAAAATTTAAATCTGTGAGGGTATTTACAATTCGTGCCGGTTTGGGAAATGTTGATTCGATATAATCTCCAACTTCTTTCAAGTCATTTACTTCGATTACTGATCCACCAATGCCAGTAAGTGTTTTAATGAATTGTTCTTTCAAATTAATGGATGCATTGCCAGCGAAATTCAATGCAGGTAACCCAACTGAGGCGGTTTGGTTTTTCTTAACTGCTGCCATTATCTTTTCTCTACTGCTCATGACTTCCGTTGATTCAGGTACCAGGAATGAAATGATTGGGCTGAAGCTTTTGGCATTTCGCGTTGCTTATACCAGGGGTTGAATTTATTGTTTATCATTAAAGGCA
>DAOOCD010000326.1:0-3606 GCA_035408225.1 Cyclobacteriaceae bacterium
TACTGCGGCCGACTCGGTAATGATCCCGGTGCAGTGCGAATATTTTGCCTTAGAGGGCCTGGGCAAACTTTTGAATACAATAAAGATTATTCAAACTCGCCTCAATCCCAAATTAGAGATTGAAGGTATTCTATTGACGCTGTATGATTCGCGCACATCGCTGGGAAACCAGGTGGTGGAGGAAGTGCGAACACATTTCAGAAACATTGCTTTCAATACCATCATTCCGCGCAACGTAAAACTCAGTGAATCGCCCAGTTTTGGGTTGCCGGTAATTGTGCATGATGCCGAGAGCAAAGGAGCGATCAGTTACCTGAATCTGGCCCACGAAATCCTGGACAAAAACGGAATAGCAAGATGAAGAAAAGAGCATTGGGCAGAGGCCTGAGTGCACTGTTGAGTGACACGCAGGATGAAGAAAAATTAGATGTGGATGTAAGTTCACCCGTAGGCTCGCATAAAACATCCAGCGATTCTATTAATGAAATTTCACTTTCACAGATTGAAACCAATCCGTTTCAGCCGCGCCAGCATTTTGATAAGGAAGCGTTGAACGAGCTTGCGGAGTCCATCAAAGTGCACGGGATTATACAGCCGATCACAGTAAGAAAACTTTCGCACAATCAATATCAACTGATATCCGGAGAGCGCAGATTTCAGGCCTCCCGGTTAGCCGGATTAAAAGCCATCCCAGCTTATGTTCGGACCGCTGATGACCAGCAGATGCTGGAGATGGCCCTGATTGAAAACATCCAGCGTGAAAATCTTAACCCGATTGAAATCTCGCTGAGCTATCAACGACTTATCAGTGAGTGTAACCTGAAGCAAGAAGAATTAGGTGACCGGGTGGGCAAGAACCGATCTACGGTTACCAACTATTTACGACTCCTGAAACTTCCGCCCGATATTCAGATTGCAGTGCGCGATCACCGGATTTCGATGGGGCATGCGCGCGCTATTATCAACGTTGAAAATCCGGATTCTCAACTTTATATATTCAAGAAAATTCTGGCTGAAGATCTTTCTGTACGGAAAGTAGAAGAATTAGCACGCCAGCTAGTGTCTGGACCAAAAGAACCTGGTGTTCAGCCAACTTCGGCTTCAAAAGAAATCGGTCAGCTTCAATCCAGGCTTTCATCACACTTTGGCACGAAAGTTAGTGTTAAGAGCGATGGTAAGAAGGGCGATATCCGTATACCATTCTTATCGGTGGAAGACCTCAACCGAATTCTTGATATCCTAAAAATCTAACATGCGTGGAGCCGGACTCATTGGCGCTTTTCTGATTTCAATAAGTTTCTGCTTTTCGCAGGAGATCAAAAAGGATACCATCCCTTCCGGCAACCTGGCTGACACTGTGGTGCGAGACAATCGACCCGTGGAAACCATTGAATCTTATGCCAGACGGTATGATCCGCGCAAAGCATTGTTTTATTCGGCTGTGTTTCCGGGCATGGGGCAAGCCTACAATAAGAAATACTGGAAAATGCCTTTGGTCTATGGCGGATTTGGGTTTCTGATTTATGTTGATGCCTTTTATCAATCGGAATATCTGAGATACAGAGAAGATCTTTTCGCAATCATTAACGACCCTAATTCAGGTGGGGTAAGTCCGGATGGACTCACTGAGGATCAGTTAAGAACGCTGGTGAATCAAGCAAGACGAGAACGGGATTTCTTTATTATCATTACCGGGTTTTGGTACTTGCTGCAAATGGTGGATGCTCACATCGATGCGCATCTTAAAGAATTTGATTTGAACCCTAAACTTCAAGTTAAGATTGAGCCTATGATGGAAAATAGTTTGCAACTGGGGAGAAATACGGGGATTGCTTTGAAATTGAGATTTTAGAATTGAGAATTGAGAATCGAGACATACGATGAAGATATTGTTGGTTGGTTATGGTAAAATGGGAAAGACCATCGAGGGCATTGCGGTAAAGCGCGGGCATGAGATTGTTGGGAAGATTGATGTTGGAGACAACCTATCTGATTTCAATCAAGCTGCCGATGTAGCTATCGAGTTTACACAACCCGAATCTGTAGTTGGCAATTTAAAAGTCTGCCTGGGCAAGGGTATTCCGGTTGTTTGCGGCACTACAGGCTGGCTTAATCAACAACAAGAAGTTGAAAATTTCTGTCGTAATAAGAACGGAACGCTTTTATATTCATCGAATTTCAGTCTCGGGGTTAATATCTTTTTTAAGATCAATGAATACCTCGCGCGCATTATGGATCGCTATCCGGACTATACCGTTACCATTGACGAAACCCATCATACCCAAAAGAAGGATGCCCCCAGCGGTACAGCCATTACACTTGCACAGGGTGTAATTAAATATCTGAAACGGAAAAAAGAATGGGTGCTGGGGGCAACCGAAAAGACGGATGCACTCGTTATTAACTCTTTCAGGGTTGATCCGGCCCCGGGAACACATGTTGTAAAATACAAGTCGGCCATCGATGACATCGAGATCACCCACACAGCCCATTCCCGTGAAGGATTTGCTTTAGGGGCGGTGCTCGTAGCCGAGTGGCTCGCAGGGAAGAAAGGAATTTATACTATGGATGATTTTCTGCAGTTGTAGCCTGCGCTAACTCAAAAATCATTTTATTTGCCAGATTTTTAACTACAGAAGAACATGAATTGGAAGTTTTGGGAGAAAAAGAAGAAAGAAGAAGGAACTGAAAGAAAGCCGAAGTCAGCGCTGCGCGAGTGGTGGGATGCCGTTCTTTTTGCTGTTGTAGCTGCCACCCTCATCCGTTGGTTGATTATGGAGGCCTATACCATCCCAACCCCATCCATGGAGAACTCGATGCTGGTGGGTGATTTTCTGTTTGTAAGCAAGTTCCATTATGGGACCCGCACACCACGCACCCCTCTTCAAATTCCGCTCACCCATCAGAAAATCTGGTTTACCAATATTCCTTCTTACATCGACTGGGTTCAATTGCCTACGTTCCGTTTACCGGGAATCAGCGAAGTAAAAAGAGAAGATGTGGTCGTCTTTAATGTTCCGCGCATTGAGGAGAATAATTATATGCTTCCTAAGGAAGACTGGATCGATTACCCGGTGGATTTAAAAACAAATTATATCAAACGGTGTGTCGCTATCAGCGGTGATGTTTTAGAAATTAAAGACAGACAGGTACTTATTAACGGTCAGCCTTCGCCTAATCCTGAAGAGATGCAGTTCAGTTACCTGGTTACTGCCAAGGATGAAATCAATGAACGCAATCTTGAATCGTTAGGGATTGATCCGGATGACTATACGTTTATGGGCCGACCCGAAACCAACAAAGCTGTTTATCAGATGTTTCTGACCAAGGCTAAAGTGGATGCCTTGAAAGCACTGCCTTACATTATTTCAGTATCCGAAGATTACCGTACACATGAAGGGCCGGATATCAGAATTTTTCCCGGCTCGAAGTATACCCCATGGAATGGCGATAATTATGGTCCATTGGTAATTCCAAAAGAAGGAATGAAGATTGCAATTAATGATTCGACCTTAAGCATCTATGGCAGTATCATAAAAGGCTACGATCTTAATAAGGATGTGAAAGTTGAAAACGACAAACTCTTTATTGACGGCAAGGAAGTTA
>DAOOCD010000327.1:0-3603 GCA_035408225.1 Cyclobacteriaceae bacterium
CAAACAGGAAAGGTATTCGACAATCTTTCGCTAACCAGTAAAATTCTTAAAGTAGATCGTAAGTATTCAGTTTATCTGCCGCCTGACTATGAGACTTCTCAACGCAGTTATCCGGTACTTTATTTATTGCATGGTGCGGGGGATGATCAGACAGGTTGGGTCCAGTTTGGAGAAGTGTTGCATATTGCAGACAAAGCCATTAGCGAGGGCACGGCAACTCCTATGATTATCGTTATGCCTGATGCCAAAACCGGGCAGATGGGATACTTCAATAACCTTAAAAATGATTGGCGCTACGAAGATTTTTTCTTCGAGGAGTTTATACCTTATGTTGAAAAAACATATCGTATCAAAAGCGAAAAACGATTTCGTGCGGTGGCTGGCCTTTCCATGGGTGGTGGAGGTTCATTCATGTATGCACTTCATCATCCTGAGTTATTTTCTTCTGCATGCCCACTAAGCGCATACATTGGTCCGCTTACAATTGCTGATGCAAAGGCAGGTTTAGAACGCAGTAATCAAAAAGGAACGGATGCTGAAATTGAGGCATATTTTAAAAGACACAATGCAATTTCTCTCATCAATGATATTAAAGATGATCAAAAGAAAGCAGTGCGCTGGTATATTGATTGTGGTGATGATGATTTTCTTTATGAAGGTAATTCGCTGGTTCATATTGCAATGAAAAAGAAAGAGATTCCCCATGAATTTCGAATTCGTGAGGGCGCCCATAACTGGACGTATTGGCGCACCGCGTTGCCAACCGTGTTAAGTTTTGTATCGGATGCCTTTCATCAATATTAGTTCTGATAAGAGAAAATTACTCGTTCTTTATCGCCTTCCAGCAAGTTGGTAACTGAGAGAAATTAAAGTTGGCTTTGTACTTTTGCTTAGTATTTTGCCGTTTATGGTAGCGATGGGTGAACGATTCTTACAAATTGGCTTGCAATTACTGCTGGTCTGCCTGTTGGGGATGTTCACGAACAAGGTAAGTGCTCAATTAAATGTTGAGCGAACTGCCCTTAACCGACTCCAATCTGGTAAATGGGAACGTTCTTTTCGTTCACTGCAAAATTCCCTGCGCAAAGACACCAGTAATCTGGAAGCAACATACGTGATGGCGCGTTGGTTTCTTGCTCCTGGAAATCCGGAATTTCGCGTTGATTCAGCTCATAGTTATATAAAAAAATCGGAGAGGTTATTTTACAAGCTTTCTCTTCGCGACAGAGAACGGGTTCAGCGGTTTCCGATTGATAGCCTGATTTTAAAAGAACTGCATGATAAGATTGACAGCACAGCTTTTGAGCGAGCTAAACTTCTTAATACCGAAGAAGCGTATAATCGTTTTATTGTTTCTTATCCATTAGCCCAACAGAACAACAGCGCTATAGAACTTCGCGATGAAGTTAGTTTTTTAGAAGCGCTGAAAGTAAATACATATCATAGTTTTAATGATTATTTAGTCCGTTACCCACAATCACATAGGGCTCGCGAAGCACGGGAACGTTATGAAAAATTATTATTTGAAGATAAAACCAGGGATCAGAAATTAGATAGTTATAAATTATTCTTTCAGAACTACCCGGCAAGTCCTTATTCGCATGTAGCAGAAAAACAGATTTTTGAATTGATTACTGCAACCGGTGATCCGGAAGTATTTCTGCAATACTTGCAAGAATATCCTCACGGGCGCTATGCGAAATTTGCCCGCGATATTCTTTTTCATTTATCGATAGAACGCGATGAAGAAATTCCAGGTCCCATTGAGTCAGATTCGCTCAATCAAGTGATTCAGCTCAATGCCCACTTCTGGATTCCATTTTACAAAAATGGGTTATTTGGGTTTATGGATCAGGAGGGTAAGGAAATGCTCGCCCCGCAGTTTGATGAAATTCGAGAGGAATACAAATGTGAACCAATCAAAGATGATATTCTTATTTTAAAATCAGGAGTTTTTAGTCGCAGCGGAAAAAAACTTGCCGAACAAGGGACAGTGATCTCTCATATAGGTTTTGGTTTTCTGAAAGCTGAGCATGAGGGATGCATAAGGCTTATTCATAAATCCGGAACTGTTGTCATCCCAACCTGCTTTGCGGATTACAAGATTGTAGGTAACAATTTTATTGCTGCAAAAAAAGATCAGACGTGGTTTCTGTTTACGCTGGCTGGTCGGCCACTTGATATTTCAGGGATTAGTGATGTAAAAGAATTGGAAGGTGTGATTGTACTGACACGACTTGGAAAGAAAAAGTTAACTACCATTCAGAAGATTGCCGGGCAAACGGAACATCAGGAAATGAAAGAAGATCTGGTATTTGATGAAGTAGTGGCTATTGATAGAAACTTATTGTTAGTACGTAACGGATCCATGGAGGGAATTATCACCAGCGAATTGCAATTTACGGTGCCCCTTAATCGTCATATACTTACCAAAACTTCTTTTGGCCTGATCGAGAAGCAACCTGCAGGAACTATTGTCTGGGGACTTTCTACAGAGCTGGATAATCAAGTTTGGAATCAGGTTTCAGTCTATCGCAACTGGTTGGTACTTGCTTCAGAGGGGACTCAACAACTGTTTAATATCCCATCAAAGAAAATGATAGTGACCAATGCGGATAGCATCTGGTTTGATCACAACCTTGCATTTGTGCAATTTGAAAATTTAACAAAAGTCTATTTGTCAGCTGCTCATTCGATTGATTTATTGCCTGATTCGAAAATCAGATTTATCAATTCCCGCGATTCTGTTCAGTTTTTTTATACCGAAAGCAAGGGTAAGCGCAAGGTATTCAACCTCGCTAGTGGAGATGCGTTGTTCACTTCAGAATTCGAAATAACAGAATCTCTGGGTGATGATTTTTTTATGGTTGCAAAAGGTAATAAAAAGGGTTTGCTGAGCCGAAATGGAAAGGAAGTAGTGCCGATTGAAATGGATGCTATGATTCTAACTCAGACCGGGCAAATTTCACTCTTGAAGGATAAGAGATTTGGATTATATGATCTTAATTCCCGTAAACTGATAAAGCCGGTTTATGAAAGGAATGCAGTATTACTGGATAAGCAACATCTAGTAGTATTTAAGGAAGGATTTTACGGACTCATTGGCTGGGATACTAAACCTGTAACAGACTTTGAATTTCAGGAAATTATACCGTGGAGCGAATCTGTAATTTGGGTAAAGAGAAATTTTCAATGGACTCTCTTGAATTTTATTACGAAGGAAGTCATTCTCGATCGCATCCGTGATTTCACCTGGATAAGAAAAAGCCCGGAAGAGAATATTGCTTTAGTACATCGTGAAAATTATTATGGCGTTATTAGTAACCGGAAGGGATTAGTGATACCAGCAACATTTCATGACATTATAAATTTAGGAACTCCCGAGTTGCCATTTTATTTTACCGAAAAAGGCGTAGAAGAAGCTGAAATTTATGTTGTTATCTATTATGATCAACATGGTAAACTAGTGCGCAGACAAGCCTATGAAGAAGAGGAATATGATCGTATTTATTGCAATTCCAACTGATTTTGTTCGGCAGGCAACCATTCACATAAGTTTAATATCTATTCTAGTGAATTTCTTATTATTTTGATGATTATTGA
>DAOOCD010000328.1:0-3584 GCA_035408225.1 Cyclobacteriaceae bacterium
CCATTCTTTCTGGTGCAATCTCCAGCAGCAACGCAACAGCACTGGCAAACAAAATGATGAGTGATACAAAGCTTGCACCTGCTTCTATCTATTTTAAATATTACCTTCATCAAGCGCTTATAAAAGCGGGTTTGGGAAATGATTATCTGAAGTGGTTAGATAAGTGGCGTGAAAATATCGCGATGGGTTTAACTACGTGGGCTGAAGATTCTGATGTAAGTAGTGCTCGCTCGGACTGTCATGCATGGGGATCAAGTCCCAACATCGAATTCTTCCGCACCATACTGGGCATCGACAGTGACGCACCTGGCTTTTCTAAAATAAAAATCACGCCACACCTCGGCTCTATAGAAGACATTCGTGGGGAGATGCCACACCCTAATGGAAAAATATCGGTTGCCTATAAAGTGAAAAAGGGTAGTCTGCAAGCTGAAATAAACCTTCCTGAAAATACGGAGGGCACGTTCGTCTGGAAAGATAAACGCTACGCATTAAAAGGAGGGAAGAACTCGTTTTCGTTTTAAAGGCTTTGCATACGTGTAATCAAATTAAAATATTTTAACCAATACTTCTCAATGAATTATTTAAAAGTGATAGGCTTCTTGTTGTTTTTGCTAACAAGCATCGGACAAGCATTTAGTCAAGCGAATACACAGGATCCATTGTTCAAAGAACCCTATGTTGATGTTGACGAATGGAGAGATACACCAACGCGCCATCGTTATGTGCATGGTGGATTCAAGGGTACAACTACCCGATTCTCGTTTTACTTTCCTGTGAAGGAAAAATATAAGAATCGATTCTTCCAATATATCACACCCGTTCCAGATAGTGAAACCTTATCGCAAGGAGGGGAGGGCGAAGAAGATAAGATTGGATTTTCACTTTCGCATGGTGCATATTTCATCGAAACCAATGGAGGTGGAATTACCGATCCGATGGCTGGCTTTGGGCCCAATGCAACCATTGGAGCCTATCGGGCGAATGCTGCCTGTGCAACATACTCGCGTGTTGTTGCCAAGGACATGTATGGAGATCATCGGACGTATGGATATGCGTTTGGCGGAAGTGGTGGAGCATACCGGACTCTGGGCGCTGCCGAAAATACAATTGGTGTTTGGGATGGTACCGTTCCCTTTGTACTAGGGACACCAATGGCAATACCAAATCAATTCAGTGTGCGAATGCATGGAATGCGCGTATTAAAAAATAAGCTTCCACAAATTGTAGATGCGTTGGAGCCCGGTGGTAGCGGGGATATGTATGCTGGGCTTAATGACGAAGAGAAAGCTGCTTTAAAGGAAGTTACAGCTATGGGATTTCCAACCAAAGCCTGGTTCAATTATAAGAACATGGGCATTCACGCGTTCCCTGCTGTCTATCCCGGAATGCTCATGGCGGACGGAGGTTACTTCAAAGATTTTTGGACGAAACCTGGATACCTGGGTGCCGATAACCCGGCATCTTTTTCGGGAGACCGGATACAACAAAAGGTGGTGATAGAAGAAAGCCTTACTAAAATCGAACTGAGTAAGCTTGGAATAGGACTTGCCGATAATCCAGGAAAAGCTAAAGGTTCCGCAGATCGCGCCTGGGAAAATTTAGATAAGCAAGATACGACCGTTGTTGCATTTCGGGTGAAAACGCAATTACCTTCGATGCAGTTTTTAGGCGGTGACCTTAATGTGCTCTCTGGAGATGCAAAGGGCAAGACGATTATACTTAAGGCAATTAGTAATGACATTCTGATTTTAGGAGCGGCAGACCCTACGGTTGCAGATAAAATCAAATCTGGTGATGAAGTCGAAATCGACAATTCTAATTTTCTCGCAGCTCAAACGTACCACCGACATCAAGTGCCCGGTAAAGAATATTACGTTTGGGATCAGTTTCGAAATGCCTCGGGTGATCCAATATATCCACAACGACCCATGCTGATCGGCCCCTTATTCACAAGAGCAACAGTTGGGTCTCTTCCAACAGGAAAGTTCAACGGCAAAATGATATTGCTTGAGTCATTGTGGGATACTGAAGCTTTCCCATGGCAAGCAGATTGGTATCGTGCAAGAGTTAAAGAGCAATTGGGAGATTCTATTGACAATAATTTTAGATTATATTTTACGGATTACGCCAACCATGCTGATTTTAAAAATCCTGGCGATCCGACACATCTGGTAAGCTACATTGGAGTACTTCAACAGGCACTACTTGACCTAAGTGCATGGGTGGAAAAAGGAATAGAGCCTCCTGCAAACACTTCGTATAAGATTGTTGACGCGCAAGTCATCGTTCCAACCACTGCCAAAGATCGCCTTGGTATGCAACCGATCGTAACACTGAAAGCGAACGGCAGTGAACGTGCTGAAGTGAAGAAGGGAAAACCCGTTACGTTTTCAGCAACCATTGATGTTCCACCCAACGCGGGTAAAGTTGTTGCTGCAGAATGGGACTTTGAAGGCGAAGGTACTTTTCCGGTGGCCGGTAAATTCACTGCGGATAAAAATTCTTCCAGCGTGAATGTTCAAGCTACTTACAGGTTCACAAAGGCCGGAACATATTTCGTGACCTTAAGAGGGACTTCTCAGCGCGAAGGAGATATAACTACTCCTTATACACGAATCAGGAATCTTGGCCGGGTGCGGGTGGTAGTAACTAAATAGGTAAACCTGTAACGAGTCTATATTTTAGTTATATAATGTTTATGCGTTATGTTAAGTAGCTTGGGCATCCGGGCATACCCAATCTTCATTGAAAGTTTTTTTTAGCGTGGGCTTTCAATAACTCAAACTTCATCATTCATCACCGGACTGGGGCAGCGGCACTCTTTGGCGGGCTTAGGAAGTGGGAGGGCTGTGTGGCCTGACAATGTGTGTTGCTGCTGCGTAGGAAAATGCAATAGGGATAGAAGCGGAAAGCACGAAGCGCATAAGCAGGAGCGAGGCCGGACTTGTAGCGAATAGCCCGGGCCGCAGGCATTGCCAAACACTGATGATTAAATTTTACTTATATTTTATATAATTTTAGTTATGTTTTACTGTGACGTGTGCAATGCTCCATTAGATTTTAGACAAGGGTTTACTGTTTCTTCGGCAGATTTTAATAAGTTATTAGATGCCGATTTTGGGATTGATGAGTATAATATTAAGATGTTAACAGATACTGGAATGAAACGAGATGAAGCGATTGAATCATTAATGGCTACTTACAAGGCAATTACATCCGATTGGCTTTTGTGTGAAAAATGTGGCAAAAAAGCACAAGACCTAATGCCCAATACTATTCTGTGTAAACGGGGATAACCAGAGAAACAGAAACACCGATAAATGGAATTTAGATACGTTGTTAGTTACCACTCTGCCTGTTTGTAAAATAATCTGTGAATCTGTTGGTCATTTCTATATTTTCAACCTCTGAAATTTCAAATCTTTCGCATAATTGGTTCATCGCTGGAAAACCTCTGGTTTCAAGATAACTTTGAAGGCGTGGTGTGTTAATATCTTTCTCTGCTTTGGTATTAAGATGTGGAAGCAAAAAACATTTTATTATGGCATATAAGCCGGTTCCTTTCTTTGATAAGAAATAAA
>DAOOCD010000329.1:0-3571 GCA_035408225.1 Cyclobacteriaceae bacterium
CCGTACGGATCGATGTTGATATTACTGAAGGCATTTTCATTAAGGCTGTTTCCGTACGAAGTCTGATACCCAAAATTTAATTTATTACTTAGTTTGTAATCGCTATTAAAACGCAAGGTTAATCTCTTGAAATCATTATTGATTACAATACCCTCATCAGCCAGATAGCCGACATTAAATAAATAGGTTGCCTTATCGGTACCGCCTGATAGCGATATGTTGTGACTTTGTTGTAATGCTGTTCTCAAAATGGTGTCATACCAATCTGTGTCGTAGCCTGTAGAAGGCGGAGCATTGCCAGTAGCAGCTTGTACATAATTGCTGTATTCGGCACTATTGGCCATTTCAACCAGATTAGCGGCTTGCCTAAACCCAATATTATTATTGTAGTTAATAGCGAGTTTTCCACTTACACCTTTCTTAGTGGTGATAATGATTACGCCATTGGCACCACGCGAACCATAGATAGCTGCTGATGAAGCATCCTTCAATATGTTCATCTCAACAATGTCGGCCGTGTTGATGTTTGAGATATCATCCGTAAGCACTCCATCAACAACATAAAGAGAGGTAGTACCGCCCAACGCAGTACCTACTCCCCGCACCCGAATTTGAGGGGAACTGCCTGGTTGTCCGCTAGTGATTATTTGAACACCAGCAACCTTACCCTGAATAGCCTGGGTTGCTGTGAGGACCGGCTGTTTGAGTAATTCATCGCCTTTCACATTGGCAGTAGATCCAGTGATATCGCTTTTCTTTTGAACCCCGTATCCAACCACCACGATTTCATCAAGTTGTGTTGCATCCGACTCAAGAGTTATTTCCAGGTTGGTTTTTTGTCCTACACTTACAGTTTGACTTTTATATCCGATGAATGAGAAAATTAATAAGTCTTCCCCATCAGAAAGCTCTAACGTAAAACCGCCATCTATATCAGTTGCAACACCTTTGGTAGTTCCCTGAATCAGCACATTAACACCCGGGATACCTAAGCCATCACTGACATCCTTCACATTCCCTGAGATAGTTCGGGTCTGGGCGAATGATAACAGCGGGAGGTGGATTAGGACCGATAATAGTAAAGTCCTAATCATAATAACATGTTTGGTAATTGGCTCGAAGCATGATGGATAGTAGGGTCGAAAAACCTACTATGTAATTAACATGCCATTTCATTTCTCGAAGCCATGCTTCAATTGAAAATGTGCTATTTCTATAAAATGGTCTTTGATTTGAATGACCGGATTGTGGTCTAAAAAATTTGATTATGCCCCCAGATACAGGAATAGGCTACTTTCGCTGCGTTATGGGGTAACATAATGTTGGATACAATCTTTATCCTGTATAAGAGAAAACTGCCTTGTGACCTTAGAAACTATAAAACTCTTACACCAATCTGGGGAATTTCTTTCACAGTAAATTTCTGGCTGAGGATCGGCTTGCCCAAGCGAATAGTTAGGCATCGGGTAACACTTCAGCAATAAAATCACAATCTTGTAGCAGACCGATCACAAGAGATGACTTTACATTTTCTGTGTTACATCGAACCACCAAAATCCGATCACAATCCTCCAGGTCAAAACTTGCTCTATAATCCTGAAAGGTATTTTGAATTCGATCAATAATCCAATTGGCTTGAGATCGATCCGTTACATTGGTTCGAAATACTTCTACCATCAATCCCGCTGCATTCATCGCTCAGGCCGGGGGCAATGCACTTTCATCCATGTAAAGTATTTCCCATTGATGGCCATCCAAATCCGCAAAGCTATGCTGATACATCCAGCCATGATCCTGCGCGTCCATGTATTGAGTGCCTCCGGCAGCAAGTGCTTTGGCCACCATGTCTTTTACCTCGTCTCGGCTGGTGGCATCCAGGGCAATCAACACTTCCGTGGATTTGTGTGCATCAGAAATTTCCTTTTTGGTGAAGGTTTTAAAAAATGGTTCTACCAGCAGCATGGCAAATATGTTTTCACTGATGATCATACAGGTCGCCTTCTCATCGGTGAACTGGGGATTAAAAGAAAATCCCAGCTTGGTAAAGAATGCTACTGACTTGTTCAGGTCTTTAACGGGAAGGTTTACAAATATTTGCTTTGCCATATAGTTAATGAGAGTGGTTAATCGAGTTATTTCTTTCCTGTTATCTTTTTAGCCGGCTTTTTCGACTGCTTCGTCAACTGCCGGGCTTCATTCTCCTGCATTCTTGCCTTCACTATTTTTTTTACAATGGCTGAGGGCAGTGGTTTATCAGTCGTAAACTGTATTGTGCCCTTGCCGGTCTTGAACGATTTCAGTTCATCATACAGCTTAATGATTTGTGAACTACCTGGAAAAAAGCTGCAATGGTTATTGAAGGCTGCAAAATACACGAGCGGGCCTTGGTATTTGTAACCCGGCATCCCATAACTGATTACCTCCTCAGCCTTAGGTGCTGTTGTTTTTATAGTAGTGCGGAGTTTCTCCAATACGGTGCGAACATCGGCTGGTAGTTTGTCCAGATACTCATCAACTGTTTTGGGTAGCTGGGATTTGGGTATCATTTTCATGCTATTTTTTGAAAGCGAATCTATTCAAAACTGTCCATTCTTCATGAACAAAGATGAGTACCTTGATAAACTCTCAACTTGTGCAAAAGCGACATTTTAAGGGGTTGATTGCGACAACTGCTTTTAATAGTTTTGATTAGTAAATCATTATTTATGAAGCATATCTCTATCCTGGTTCCCAGAGGGGCAGTGGCATTAAGTTGTATTGAAGGACCCTTCATACTATTTAATAAAGTCAATGAATTTTCTGCCAGCATGGGCAAGCAACCACTTTTCAAGGTGCAGTTGGTTGGCCTCACCAAAGACGAACAGGTATACGATCGGCTGTTTAGAGTATCGCCTGATGCTACTATCCGCCAGGTCGCGAAAACTGACCTTATTATTATACCTGCTGTTAATGGTGAGATGAATGAAGTGATTGACACCAATAAAGAATTCTTTCCCTGGATCAGAAAGCAGCATGAAAAAGGAACCGAAGTGGCGAGCCTGTGTGTTGGCGCATTTTTACTGGCCGCAACAGGTTTACTGAATGGCAAGAAATGTTCCACGCATTGGACAGCTGTTGACAACTTCAAACAATTATTCCCTGATGTGGACCTGGTATCTGATAAAATCATTACAGACGAAAACGGAATCTACTCCAGTGGCGGAGCCAATTCGTTTTGGAATCTCTTATTATATGTGCTAGAAAAATACACTACCCGCGAGATGGCGGTGCTCTTCTCTAAATACTATGAGATTGAGATTGATCGGTATAGTCAGTCGCCCTTCATCATGTTCAAAGGCCAAAGTGACCACAACGATGAACCCGTAAAAAAAGCACAGGAGTTTATTGAGAAAAACGTTGCGGATAAAATCTCTGTGGAAGACCTAGCCTCAAAGTTTGCAATTGGAAGAAGGAATTTCGAAAGAAGATTTAAGAAAGCTACCAGTAACACTCCTATCGAATACATTCAGCGTGTAAAAATTGAAGCCGCCAAGAAAAGCCTTGAGGCCAGCCGTAAAAATGTGACGGAAGT
>DAOOCD010000330.1:0-3565 GCA_035408225.1 Cyclobacteriaceae bacterium
AACCGCGGGTGAACCATGATCATCTCAACTCCAGTAAAGACCAATGCAAAAAAACTTACCGTGATTATCCAGTGTGAGCTCTTTACCCAGCGTTTGTGGGGTGCATGTTCTGAGTCAAAAGGCTGATGGGTCATTTATTGGGGTACAATGGGTTATTTAAATGTACATTTTTTTGACAAATAGTTGAGTCCTTCCCTGACATTTCATCGGCAACGGGAGTGCGCGCACTCCATAAATCAACAAGTCATTCCGGGCAAGCTTGAGAATATTTATTAAGAGAGTAATGCATATAAATTACCAATCACTTCAATCGATGCATGGCGCGACCCGGAATCTCGATTTTTAAAGCGCCATTTCATATCTTTTCATTTTGCATCTTCGGGATCGCGGGTCCCCCGATGCATCGGGGCCGCGATGAACATTGCATAGAGAATGGGATGAGCGCGTTCTAAAATTATCAAACAATTGGTTATCAGTGCACCATCCCTTTCAGGATACGGTGCTTGAATTTAGTTGTTGTAGTTAACATTTCAAGTAAGTCTCCAGCAAGGGACGGTACTTGATTGGAATCAGTGGATAGTAACAGGGTAAACGCATCATTCTTTACCATGTGATGGTACTCGAAATTTGAATGCAAATAAAATGTAAATTGAAACTCTAGAATCATTAAATCTTATGAAAACCGTTTTCTTCATATTTCTCGTATTCTCCATTCATTGCTTTGCCCAGCCTAAAGAGTTTGATGTTTCAAAAACTACCATCGAATCGTCCAGGTATTGGCTGGATGTAGACTACATAGGCGATGGCTTTATCGGTCATCGGCTGGATATTCATTTACCAAAGAATGGCAAGGCACCTTTCCCAATTGTTATCGCGATTTATGGTAGTGCCTTCTTTTCTAATTCTTCCAAAGCAGCAGTATTTAATGATGGGTGGGGACAAAAACTTTTATCGAATGGTTTTGCTGTAGTAAGCATCAATCACCGGTCTAGTCGCGATGCCATTTTCCCTGCCCAGATTCAGGATGTGAAAGCTGCGATTCGTTTTGTTCGTGCGAACAGTCAGCAATTTTCTTTAGACAATTCTTTTATTGGAATTACGGGCTGGTCATCAGGCGGGCATCTTTCAGCATTGGCCGGCACCACCAACACAACGAGGACCGATAAAATCAACGGTCTTGATATCGATATCGAAGGAAATCTTGGAAAGTACACACAAACCAGCAGCCAGGTGAATGCGGTAGTCGATTGGTTTGGTCCTACGGATTTCCTGATCATGGATCAATGCGGTAGTTCGATGAATCATGACGATGCAAAATCTCCGGAGTCATCGTTAATCGGAGGGGCTATTCAGGAGAATAAGGAAAAGACAGCGTTGGCAAATCCAATTTCATATGTTAATAAATCGAATCCACCCTTTCTGATTTTCCATGGCGATAAAGACCCGCTGGTGCCGCATTGCCAGAGCGAGAAGCTCTTTGAGAAACTACAAGCTGAAAAAGTGAGAAGTGAGTTAGTGATTGTGCCAGGTGGTCAGCACGGCCCGGGAGTAATGATCGATAAATACTATGAAAAGGCAATAGCGTTTTTCAAGAATGAATTGAAAAATAAAAGGTGAATGGTTTCTTATCGTTAAGATAGAATGCAGTCAATCCCATTGAAATCAAAACTCGAAGAATACTATTTCTCCGAAACCCTGAAATGGACCCTTGCTATCGGCAGTGCGATGGTAAGTACTTATCTGATTGTTAAGACAGACTATGCATGGATTTCAATTTATCTGATCCTTGCTTCGGTTATCGCATTTTCAACGAAGTACTTGTTTGAGGTTGACATGAGTCAACAACTGATTATCGATTCGTTTCAGATTCTATGGATCAAAACGAAAACAAGAAAATTCGTGTACTATGATTTAAAATGCATCCGGTTGGATAAACAACACCATTCCTATACTGCCAATAGCCGGGCCCGGACTGCTCAAACGGATTTTAATGAGTACATAGGTACGCTCGAGTATGATGGTAGTTCCATTGAGTTAACGCGGAGGGTTAGTTACGAAGCTTTTGCCGAAGAGATGAAACGAATGGCTGCCGAATTACAAATTCCAATTAAAAGAACGTTTTGATGTATAGTGCCCTTCCCTTTAGGAGGCTGCTTGAATGAATCCCTCACCCCGTCCGCCAATTGGCGGCCACCCCTCTCCCTGGGGAGAGGGGCTGGGGTGAGGGATTAAATCCAGGTATTGAATCCGGTTTGGTTTAACTCAATTCGAGCCTCGCAGTTTGATTATTGTTAACCGTTGCCGGTCCGAGCTTATCGAAACTGAATACAGTAGAATTGTCGCAAATCACCCTTTAAATGTCGTCTTTGCATATCCCTGTGAAGGGCGTTCTGATCGTATTTTTACATTGGTAATCACACTCATTATATTAGTAAACCAAAAAGAACAACAATGGAATCAGCCACTAAAACAATCATCACGGTAGAAAGCATAATAAATGCGCCTATTGAAAAAGTCTGGAAACTGTGGACTACACCTTCTGACATAATGAAATGGAATAATGCCTCACCCGATTGGCATACGCCAAAGGCAGAAAATGACCTGCGGGCTGGAGGAAAGTTTGTTTATACCATGGCCGCCAAAGACGGTAGTGTGAGTTTTGATTTTAGTGGCGTCTACAATCAGGTAAAGACTCACGAGCTGATTTCCAGTAGGCTTGATGATGGTCGAAGTTTGAAAATTACCTTTTCACGAAGTGGTAATCAGACTAAGGTGGTAGAAGACTTTGAGGCCGAGAGCGAGAATTCCATTGAACTGCAGCGGGGCGGGTGGCAAGCTATTCTCGATAATTTTAAAAAGTATGTGGAAAGCCAAACTGCCATGGAGAAACTTCATTTTGAAATTACCATTACTGCTGGTGCAGAAAAGGTTTATCGTACCATGATCGATGAAAAACAGTATGCTGCCTGGACAGCCTTGTTTAATCCAACATCCCATTTTAAAGGTTCGTGGATGAAGGGATCAAAGATTCTTTTCCTCGGAACAGATAAGCAAGGGAAAGTAGGGGGTATGGTGAGCCGGATTAAGGAGAACATCCCCAATCAGTATATTTCTATTGAACATTATGGCATCGTTCAGGATGGCAAAGAAATTATCACCGGTCCGGAAGTAGAGCCGTGGGCTGGGTCGCTCGAAAATTACACATTTAGCGAGGTGAAAGGAAAAACGTTGTTAACTGTCGATATCGACTCCAATGCGGAATTCAAATCGTACTTTGAGGAAACCTGGCCAACCGCACTGAAGAAATTAAAAGAGCTTTGTGAGTCTTAGTTATTGATACGAACACTTGATTCTCCCTTAATAATAGAGACGTATGATCCATCCCATCTACCCGTGCCTCTGGCTTGATAACCAGGCCAAAGAAGCAGCAACCTTTTATTGTACGGTGTTTAAAAACTCCAGGATTGTTGCCGACACGTCTGTCGTGGCAACGTTTGAGCTGGCCGGACAAAAATTTATGCTTCTGAATGGCGGGCCTACGTTTAAACCGAACCCATCCATTTCA